>NZ_DJDM01000047.1:0-25553 GCF_002431085.1 Empedobacter sp. UBA5924 | reverse complement strand
TTAAGATTTTCAAATCTAAAGAAATTCGTTTCAGAATCAGACATAAAAAAATAAGAAACTGAAAATAAATTCAGCTAGACAAAAAAATCCTATTCGAAAGTGAATAGGATTTTTTATTTCCCATAAAATTTGTATTATTGCAACATATTTGCATTAAGAAATGAAAAGACGAAATACACCAACCAAACAAGCGGTTATTGATTTGTTCAATTCGTGTACGACTGCATTAAATCAGGAACAAATTGAAACACAATTGCAAGGAAAAATGGACAGAGCAACGATTTATCGTATTCTGAATAATTTTTGCGAAGACGGAATGATGCATAAAGTTGTGGGAGATGACGGCGTAAATTATTTTGCGATGTGCAAAACCTGTTGTGAACATACACACCACCACCACGATCATTTTCATTTTCGTTGCACAACTTGTAATCAACTTATTTGTTTGAAAGAAGAAATAAAAATTAATTTACCCGAAGGATTTTCGATGCAAGATTGCAATTGCGTCATCACAGGAACTTGCTCAAATTGCCAATAATAACAACAATGGATTTACAATGGTTTGTAAAATGGTTTAACTCGCCATATTATCATATTTTATACAAGAACAGAAGCTTAACAGAAGCGGAAGATTTTATTCAAAAAATCACGAAATATTTACAACTTCCACAGTACGCAAAAGTGTTAGATTTAGCTTGTGGAAAGGGACGACATGCTATTACATTAAATAAATTAGGTTTTGATGTTTTGGGAATCGATTTATCTGAAGAAAGTATCAAGTACGCTAAACAATTTGAAAATGAATATTTAAAATTTGAAAAACATGATATGCGCGAAGTTTATCATCCAAACGAATTTGACGCGGTTTTCAATCTTTTTACAAGTTTTGGTTATTTTGAAAATTATGAAGATAATTTTAAAGTTTTTGAAACTGTAAAACAACAAATAAAATCACATGGAATCTTTGTTTTAGATTATCTGAATGCAGAAAAAGTAGTTTCGACAATGATTCCTTATGAGGAAAAGCTGATTGATGGAATTTTATTCAAAATCACAAAATCTGTCGAAAATGGTTTTATCAAAAAAGAAATTGATTTCACAGATAAAGGCGAAATATTTCATTTTGAAGAGTTTGTTCGTTTAATTTATTTCAACGATTTCAAAAAAATATACGAAACGGAAGGTTTTATTTTAGATAAAGTATTTGGAAATTATAATCTTGATGCTTTTGATGAACAAACTTCTGACCGCTTAATTTTAGTTTTAAACAAATGAAAGAAAGTTTAATCTTAATTTCAAGTGTGTTAATAGGAGTTTTATTTTCTCGAATATTACTCAAAAATAAACACAACTCAAAACTGCTACTAACCTTTAGTGGTGCGTATTTTTTGGCGATGACCGTTTTAGAAATTTTGCCACAAGTCTATGGACATCCATCCGAAAATCATAGCCATCATTCTATTGGATTGTTTGTTTTATTAGGTGTTGTTGTACAATATATTTTAGAAACGATCAGTAAAGGCGTTGAACACGGACATATTCATTTACACAAAAAAGAGCAATTTCCTTTCGGAATTTTTGGCGGATTATTTTTACACTCGATTATCGAAGGAATTCCTGTTGCAAATGCAGAATCTCACAATTTTATGTGGGCAATTTTTGTTCATAATATTCCAGTTTCAATGATTTTGTTTAGCGCATTATGTCAACATACAGAATCTAACGCAAAGCGTTTTTTGTTTATGACCTTGTTTGCTTTAGCTGCTCCAATGGGGTATTTCTTAGGAAAACATACCATTATTTCTAATTATTCTTTGGAAATGAGTGCAATTGTTTCGGGAATATTTTTACACATTTCTACAGTAATCTTATTTGAAAGTAATGAAGGACATAAATTTAATTTGAAGAAGTTTGGTTCTATTTTAGTCGGTTTTATTCTCGCTTATTTAACCGTTTCAATGCATGTACATTCTCATTAATATATAAAAGCAACTTATTAAAAGTTGCTTTTTTTATTTTTAATAATCACTATATTTATTTAAATAAAGTTTAAAATGAATAAATTAAGCCAATATATTCTACTATTAATAATTATCACAAGTTGTCACAATTCCTTTGATGGTAAAGCTAATAATGCTTTACAAGGAAATTGGATAAAAGAATATTATCCTGAAGAAACTATGATAGATGAAGATTTACCTCCTCCTGATTTTTTTTTCAAACCTAATGTTTTATACACTTTTCAAAATGATACATTGTTTGACGCTAATCAATTTCACAATTATAATAAAAAAACAAAAAAAAATAATTATTTAGGTTATAAGACAAAATTCATTATTAAAGATTCCATTATTTATTGGTACAATACACTAACAAAACAAGATATCGAGTATGGTGAAATAAAGAAATTTACAAATGATACTATTTACTTCGAAAACTTTATGCTTGTTAAAGAAAAAGCACAACAAGTTTATCAAAACAAATTTGATGCAATAATCGTTACAAGTAGTGGTTGTTATGGAACTTGTCCTATTTATAATTATCGAATAGAGGCTGATGGGACTTTTATATATGATGGTGAAAAATTTACAAATATAGAAGGTCTTTACAAAGGCAAAATTAATAAGGAATATTTTAATTACTTTAAAAAAATATTAAATCAGATTGATATTAAGAATTTACCAAATAAATATGAAAGGCTTGCAACAGATGGTAATTACGAAGAATTAGTCTTTGTAAAAGACGAAAAAGTAATCAAGAAAATTTCATTCTATTTAAATGATGGACCACCGAAAGTTAAACAATTATTAGATATTTTACGATTGATGGATTATTATTTGGAAGATAAAAAACCGTATCAATCTCAAAATTATTTTTCAATTCAAAACCCTCTTTATTTTTATAAAACAGAAAATGGAGAAGATTTTAGTAATTATCAGATGTTCTATTTATGGACAGAATTGATGAAACATCAAACAAATCCATTTAAATTTACATCTAAAACTATAAAAATAAACAATTTTAGACCTAATTATTATTGGAATTCTGAGCACAAATATTTTAACCCAAAAAGTTTAGAATCATTGGAAACGGATCATCAACGCTTTCAAATAAAGTTTAAAAATGAACCAATACAATATTATGATTTGGGTTATAATTTTTTAGAGAATAATAACTATTATACAAATTAAAAAAAAGTTCAAAATTTGAACTTTTTTTTAATTATAACATTTTTCGATGATCTAAAACAAGAATTTCTCCATTCGAAACAAATTTCCATTTTTGATCTTTTTTACATTCATTTTTTGGTGTCGAAGATTTAATATTAAATTCGACTTCTTTGTTTTTCATCAAAATTGAAGTATGATAATCGCATTCACCAATTTTTACATTTGTCGATACATTATCATTTGCCAATAAATCCGTTTCTGGAATAGATTTTATTGCTTCATTAATAATATTCAAATCTAATTCATTGTAAATCAAATCAAAATTATCTGTAACTAAATTTGTCGATAATCGAAATGAATTTGCCTCAACATCAGTACGAATCGCTGTATTTTTAGTATTCAAATCTAATTCTTCGATACGTTTTGGACAATCCAAATAATCTGGAATTTTCTGAGCTTGCTTACTTTGTAAATCTTTCTGAAAAGCTGTAAGTTCAGAAAATAATTGTTTTTTTTCGGGTGAAGCTTCTTTAAATTCTGTTGTTTCTGTTAATTCTTGTTGAGTGAGCTTTTTAATTTCAGGTTTATTTTCTGAACAATTAAATAAAAGAAATAAAGTAAAAAATGAGTAAAAATAATGTTTCATAAGCAAGAATATTTGGTTCTACTAATTTATGAAACATTATTCTCAATTTCAATTATTTAACGTTCTGAATTATAAATTTAATATAAATGATAAATTGAGAAATATTAATTAAGATTATTTATATTTTTCTAAATCTAACCCAAGAATATCTCCAACTTTAGAAAATTCTTCATTTACCTTTGCATTCAAAACAAGTTGTTCATTTGTAATTGGATGATTAAACACTAGTTCATGCGCGTGAAGCATCATTCCTTTCAATCCAAAATTCTCTAACCACAATTTATTTTGCTTGTTACATCCATGCGGACGACTTCCCAAAATTGGATGAAAAATATGACGAAAATGCTTACGCAACTGATGCATACGACCAGTTTCGGGAATTGCTTCTACCAAACAATAACGTGAAGTCGGATGATTGTTATATTCTAAATCAATTTCTGCCGTTTGTAAACGATGAAAATAGGTAATTGCATTTTGCTTTACACCATCATCATTCGTCAAATCATAGTCTATCGTCATTTCTTCTGGCGACCAACCACGCAAAATAGCCAAGTATTTTTTCTCAACTTCGCGTGTTGCAAAACGATCATTCATAATTTTTAAACTTTCTTTATCTAAAGCAAAAAGCAAAACTCCTGACGTTTTACGATCCAAACGATGAATGGGATAAACATGTTGTCCACCAATTTGATTGCGTAATTCCTGAACCGCAAAAACAGACGCATCACGCGCATAAAAAGATTTATGAACCAACAATCCACTTGGTTTGTTAATGGCAATAATATATTCGTCTTGATAAAGAATTTCTAACATTTGGCAAAAATAGAAAGTTATTTTCGGTTAGAAAATAGAACAGTATTATATTTATTGCTTAATAAAATTGAATGAAAAAAGGATTGATTATTGGAAAAGGTTGGTTGGGATCAAGATTAGAAAAGTATTTAGAAAAGCAATTTTTGATTGAAACTACGAAACGTATTTCGGATGCAGAAAATTGTTTTTCAATCGATTTTGATCATTACAAATCTGAAAAAATTAAACACAATCATGATTTTGTTATTGTGACAATTCCATTTGGAAGAAGAAATAATTTAGACGATTTACAGAAAAGATTTCAGCATTTAATTGACTTTTTAGGAGATTATAATAATCAACTTATTCTGCTTAGTTCAACAGCAATTTATCCTGAAAATAATGAAATTATTTTTGAAAATTCAATTGAAACTATTCATTTAAATAATCCTTATTATTCAATTGAAAATCAATTAAAAGAAAAATATAATCAATTAATCATTTTACGTTTAGGCGGACTAATGGGAAACGATAGATTTCTTTCTAAATATTTAACTTTAGAACATTCTAATCTATCTCAAATGGTCAATCATATACATTATCTAGATGTTTGTCAAGTGATCGAAAAAATGATTAATTCAAATAAAAATTCATCAATTTATAATATCGTTTCACCAGAACATCCTACTAAAGAAGAAGTGTTAGAATATCAATTAAATAAGAAAATTATTTCCTCTATAAGTCGTGAAGGAAAAATAATTTCAAGTCAAAAAATACAAGATGAATTTAATTATGAATTTCTTTACCCAAACCCAGTTTACTTTAAGGAAAATTAATTTCTTCTCTTTCGTTCTTTCGATTTAAATACAAAATAAAATGTTATCACTGATATAACAGTAATTAATATTGTGTCCCAATTTTCTTTGAATAAAGTCGTGATATTTTCCATTCTTGATGTTTATAAAGTTTAAAATTATAAAAAAAGCTGCTCTTACGAACAGCTTTTTAGGAATTTATCTTAAATCTATTTGATTAAGCGTGAATTGGACGATTGTCTGTAGCAGCTAAAGCAGCTTCTTTGATCGCTTCTGAGAATGTTGGGTGAGCATGAGACATTCTTGTTAAATCTTCTGCAGATGCACGGAATTCCATTGCTACAACTCCTTCTGCAATTAAATCAGCAGCACGAGCACCAATAATATGCATTCCTAAGATTTCGTCTGTGTTTTTATCAGCTAAAATTTTAGCAAAACCGTCTGTATCCATAGATGCACGAGCACGTCCTAAAGCTTTGAAAGGGAAAGAACCAACTTTGTACTCTACTCCTTCTTCTTTTAATTGCTCTTCTGTTTTACCAACTCCTGCAACTTCTGGCCAAGTATAAACAACACCAGGAATTAAGTTATAGTTGATATGAGGTTTTTGACCTGCTAATTGCTCAGCAACTAAAACACCTTCTTCTTCTGCTTTATGTGCTAACATTGCACCAGCAACAACGTCACCAATCGCATAAATGTTAGAAACATTAGTTTGTAAGTGATCGTTTGTTTTGATACGACCTCTTTCGTCAACCTCTACTCCTACGTTTTCTAAACCTAAAGATCCTGTGAAAGCACGACGACCAACAGCTACTAAAGCGTAATCTCCGTTAATTTCGATTTCTTCTCCTTTTTTAGAAGTTGCTTTTAATGTAACATCATTTCCGTTATTTACAACAGAAGTTACACCAGTTGAAGTGTGGAATTTCATTCCTTGTTTTTTCAATACTTTTGTCAACTCTTTAGACAAAGCACCATCCATTCCTGGAATAACACGGTCTGCATATTCTACAACAGTTACTTGAGAACCCAAACGTAAGTAAACAGATCCTAACTCTAATCCGATAACACCACCACCGATAACGATTAAGTGTTTTGGAACTTCAGATAAAGCTAATGCTTCTGTAGAAGTGATGATACGAGTTTTATCTGTTGGTGCAAATGGTAATTCAGATGAAACTGATCCAGTTGCAATAATTGTATTTTTAGCTTCAATTTCTTGAGTAGAACCGTCTTTAGCTGTAACTACAATATGAGTTGCATCTTTAAAAGCACCAGTACCTTCTAACACATCAATGTTATTTTTACTCATCAAGTATTTGATACCAGCTACGTTAGTATCTACAACACCTGCTTTTCGAGCAATCATTTGAGTGAAGTTTACTTTTGGAGCATCGATTTCGATTCCGTGCTCTTTAAAGTGATTTACAGCATCGTAATAGTGGTGAGAAGAATCTAATAAAGCTTTTGATGGAATACATCCTACATTAAGACATGTACCTCCTAAACTTTCTTTCTCGATAATTGCTGTTTTAAATCCTAATTGCGCTGCGCGAATAGCTGCAACATATCCTCCAGGTCCAGCACCAATTACGGCTACATCATAAGAACTCATATAGTTTTATTTTGATTTATTATTATAATTAATTTAAACTCTACAAATATAACCAATATCGAATAGATTTTCGTTATAAAATTGTAATGAATTTTGTTAGGAAATTGGGAAAAATAAGCTATTCTTTAATATCTGATTTGATAAAGTTTAAAATTTCATCTTCTGTGCACAATTCATAATCTGGCTCAATTCCATATGGATAAATGTTCTTTTTAGCATCCATCATATATCCAGCTGTTAAATTAAGCATATCGCCATTAGACAATTTTGTATTCGTATTCATAGTAGCTGCTCCCATCGTTTTCTTACCTAGAACTTTCACATTCGAAAGTGATTTTAACGTAATTAATGTAGCTTCGCCCGCACTACTTGTCCTATGATTAATCAAAACATAAATTTTCCTTGGATGAATTGTATTTATTATCGGATAATTAATATATCCTTTTGATAAATTATTAACTCCATTAAAAAAATATCCATCTTTTTTTGACCAAGGAATATCATCATTATTAATTTTAGAATATCCTAATACATTATCTTCAAAAAATGGTAATAAAGATGTTATCATTACCCAATTAGAACCTCCCGTATTATCTCTCAAATCGATAATCCAATAATTAGAATTTGCTTGTTCAGAAATAATTTTCAGATTATTGAAAATATAGTCTTTATCACTTATTGTTTTATTGTACCCATGACGCTTAATCCTAATATACGCAACGTCAGGAATTTTAGTTAACTTATTATTATCTTCTACTTTTAACAAACAAGCGCTATCAACTTTTGCTTTCGGAAAACGACCTGTTAATAACACTTTATCTTTCAACTTTTGCTTTCGGAAAACGACCTGTTAATAACACTTTATCTTTCGTAAGATAATGTGTATGATTATTTCCTAATAAAGTAATTGCCTCTACAATCGCCGAATCTTTCGATATTTTAGTTTTCTCGATTACTTTTTTCTCCAAATTCTCCCAATCAATTTTATCTCTATCGATAAAGCCTTTTTTCATGACAGAAAATAATTCTTCATAATCAGATGGAATCTCTGAAACTGATGATTCACTAACGATCTTTTCTTTACAACCAAATGTAAAAAGGATCAAAAAAATAAAAGAAAATTTATTTATCCTCATTGTTCTCTAAATTCATATTGTGAAATTTAAAGATAAATGATTTTTAAATACTATAAACTTTTTCCTCTAAAATACCAGATTCAATTTCAATTGGTTGTTCGCTCTGTCTAAAAATTCGGGCCGATAATTTTCCTTTCAATTCCACTACTCCATTTTCTACACGAAGCCAACTTCCTTCTCTCAATCCAACAACAACTTGATGATTAAACTTGTGAAATTCATTGATACGAGTTTCTCTTGTTTCACCTTTATGTGTAGAATTTGGATCAGGATCCAAGTAATGCGGATTAATATTAAAAGGTAAAAATTGTAACGCATCAAAACTTGGCGGATAAACAATCGGCATATCATTTGTTGTTCCAATTGTTAAACCTGTCAAATTACTTCCAGCACTTGTACCAATATATGGCGTTCCGTTATGTACAGCACTTCTCAACTCTTCGACCAAACCAAGTTCATACAACGTTTTTAGTAATAAAAATGTATTTCCTCCTCCAATAAAAATCGCTTTCGCATGCAAAATTGCTTCTTTCTTATTCTCGAAAGTATGCAAACTTTTTACAGAAACCCCAACCGTTTGCAAAGCATCTTTTACATTTTGCGTATATTCATCATACGAAATTCCCGAAGGTCGCGCATAAGGAACAAAAATAATTTCATCAGATTGAATAAATTCTTTGATTTCATCTTTTATATATTCTAAAAAACTATAGCCGTGAATAGTACTCGTACTTATCACTAATAGTCTATCATTTGGGTTTATCATGTTATTGAATTTTAACTCAAAAGTAAGTTTAAAATAAGAAAGTAGGTAAAAAATTGACAAAAAATTATACCGAATTAGATTACTTTTGTGCAATTCTAAAAAATGGAATTTCAAGATTTTAAGTTCTGCATGAAAAAAATAGTACGCTTCATAATACCTTTATTCATAGTTGTCATTATGATAATAATTGGAATAGAACAAACACTTCGAAAAATTCCCAACGATTACAAATACAAAGCAGATTATTTAAAAGAAAATGGAAAACAAATAGAAACTTTGATTCTTGGAAGTTCACATACTTTTACAGGGCTCAATCCAAAATTATTTACCAATAAGACTTTTAATGTTGCACATTCTGCTCAATCACTAGATTTAGATTATAAAATTTTTGAACAAAATCGAAAATATCTACCCAATTTAAAAACCATTATTATTCCCATTTCGTATTTTTCGTTTACAAAACAATTAAATGATTTTAATCAAAAGAAATTAAAATATTATTCAATTTATTGGAAAGTTGATATAAATAATAACGACCTTAATCTTAATTACGAAATTTTTTCAGAACCTGTTGATGTTAATTATAATCGAATAAAAGATTATTGGATTCAGGATAAAAATAATTTAACAATAGATACTAATGGTTATATAAAAAAGCGATACGAACCAAGTTGGAATGATAGTATTTACGCTAAAAAAACGTTTGAAAGACATCGTGCAAATTTGAATTCAAATCAAGTACAACATATTATAAAAACACATTTTTATGATTTAGAACAAATTATAAAACAAGCAAAATCAAATGATATAAAAATTGTTCTATTGGCTACTCCTACAACCAATTTGTATAAAAATTATGTCATAAATACACCTCAATATTTCAACTTAAAAAATAATATTAATCGCTTATCGAAATACGATAATGTCGTTTTCATCGATTATTTTATTAATAATAAAAATTTCAATAAAAAAGATTTCAAAAATTCAGATCATCTAAATGCAAAAGGTGCTGATAAGTTAACGTTGAAAATGGATTCTATTATGAATAAATAAAATAAGTGCTATAAATTTTCTCTTTTTTTCTTCACTTATTTCAACATTAAAATCATCTTCGTATCTTCACCTCTCAAACAACAAATAATGAAATTCGTTACTTTCTTAGAAAATCAACAAGAAAAAGTAGGTCTTGTTTGGCAAGATGCTATCTATGATTTGACAAAAATTAATCACAACTTACCTTCTACTCTAATCGAAATCTTAGCAGATGACGAGTTTTCACTATTAATCTGTCAACAGATTACAAACGAAATATCGCGTGGTGAATATAAAAATGCGGTGGTAAAAGAACCACAAATTTTGGCTCCAATACCTCATCCAGCAAGTTTTAGAGATGCTTATGCTTTTCGCCAACATGTAGAAACTTCACGCTTGAATAGAGGTTTGGATATGATTCCAGAATTTGATCAGTTTCCTGTATTCTATTTCTCTAATCATCAAGCTATTCAAGGTCCAGGAAAAATAGTTGCAATGGAAAAACATTTTGATCGAATGGATTTTGAACTTGAAGTCGCTATTGTCATCAAAAAAGAAGGCATCAATATCAAAGCAGAAAATGCGGACGAATATATTGGTGGTTTTATGGTTTTGAATGATTTGAGCGCACGTGCATTACAAATGGAAGAAATGAAACTGAATTTGGGCCCAGCAAAAGGAAAAGATTTTGCTTCTATGTTTGGTCCATATTTAGTCACTCCAACCGAAATCGAAAAATACAAAGTTGAGCCTAAAGAAGGACATATTGGAAATTGCTATAATTTAGAAATGTCTTGTTCTGTTAATAATATCGAAGTTTCTCATGGAAATTTCAAAGACATGCATTGGACTTTCGCCGAGATTATCGAGCGTATTTCGTACGGTGTCAAACTTTATCCTGGCGATATTATAGGATCTGGAACTGTTGGTACAGGTTGTTTTCTTGAATTGAATGGCACTGGAAAACGTCAGAATCCAGCTTATCAAGAACAATGGTTACAACCAAATGATACCATCGAAATGTCTGTTACAGGATTAGGAAAATTAGTAAATTCTGTTCATCTTTACACTCAATAAACTCAACTTATGCAACATACAAAATCTTTTGAGCCAAATACAAGTCAATTTGATGACATTTTCAAACACGCCATTTCCCCACGTCCTATTTGCTTTGCAAGTACGGTAGATAAAGATGGAAATGTGAATTTGAGTCCGTTTTCATTCTTCAATATGATGGGACAAAATCCACCTATTTGCGTGTTTTCTCCACTTCGAAAAATGAGAGATGGATCGACAAAACATACATTAGAAAACATTTGGGAACACCCAGAATGTGTGATTAATATTGTCAATTATAACATGGTTCAGCAACAATCGTTGGCAAGTGTGGAATATCCAAAAGGTGTAAATGAATTTGAGAAAGCAGGTTTTACAGAATTACCTTCAGAGTTGGTAAAACCGCCTCGTGTAGCAGAATCTCCGATTCAGTTTGAATGTAAAGTGCGTGAAGTAATTTCTGTTACAGATCAACCAGGTGCAGCTAATTTGGTGATTGCAGAAATTGTGCGCATGCATGTGCAAGAAGATTTATTGGATGAAAATGATAAAGTTTCGCCTTATGATTTGGATTTAGTTGCTCGCATGGGTGGTGATTATTATTGCCGAGTTATTCCAGAATCTATCTTCGAAGTCGAAAAACCTACGCGCACAATTGGTTTGGGAATAGATCAACTTCCTGATGAAGTAAAGCATTCTAATTATTTAACGGGCAATAATTTAGGTCAATTAGGGAATGTGGAAAAATTACCAACTAATGAAATGATTCGTAATTTCAAAGAACAATTGACGCAACGATTAGATATTAAGAAATTTAAATCTGCAGAGGTTCGTCATCAAGTTGCAGCAAAACTTTTGGAACAAGGTGATGTAAATGGTGCGTGGTATTGGTTGTTAATGAAAATTTAGACAATGAGTAAAACTGCATTGGTTTTAGGAAGCTCAGGTTTAATTGGTTCTCTTCTCTTAGAAAAGTTATTCAATCATCCTGATTATTCTACTATTGTCACAATTGTTCGAAAACCTCGACAAATCAATCATCCAAAGTTAATTGAAATCGTAACTAATTTTAATTCAGAAATTAATTTAGAAGAAATCCAGCAGATTGATTCTATTTTTTCGTGCTTGGGAACAACTCGAAAAAAGACACCTGATTTAGGTGCTTATCGTAAAATTGAAGTCGATATTCCGAATCAATTTGCAAAGCTTGGGAATCAAAAAGGACTAACTAGGTTTCATTATATTTCGGCAGTTGGTGCAAATGCGAACTCGTCTAATTTTTATTTAAAAATGAAAGGCGAAGCCGAAGAAACATTGCAAAAGAATACTATCAAACAATTGTTCTTGTATCGTCCATCTTTGTTGATTGGCAATCGAGCGGAATATCGTTTGGCTGAAAATATAAGTGCAAAAGTTTTCCCTTTAATTAATTTCTTTTTACGAGGAAACCTATCTAAATATAAATCAATTGAAGCTGAAAAAGTTGCTCAATCACTTATTGAAAATGATTTACATTCAATAGCAAATAAAGTTTCAATTTTACATTACAACGAAATAATTAATTCGATAAATACAACACAATGATCATATTAGCCGTACTCCTACCTTGGTTATCATTCATTTTAAGAGGAAAAATAATACAAGGCGTTATTTGCTTAATCTTACAAATTACCTTAATTGGATGGTTGCCCGCAGCAATTTGGGCTGTTGCATCACTCCTTGATAGCCGAAATAAAGCAAGGATAAAAGAATTGAATAGATAATAAATCAAAAAAAGACAACTAATTAAGTTGTCTTTTTGCGTTATTTACGTTCATAATAATTTAAGATTTTATCTTCTTTCCCATCATTATTTTTATCACGATATTCTATCAAAACCAACGTATTTTCATCTACTTTTTGATATTTATACACAGTTGTTGTTCTTGTACCATAAGTTAAACTAAATTCGTTATTACTTTCATTTACCGAATATTTGCCTTTAACAGGATCCAAATACGAAGAACAATCTTTACCTGTTGCATACATCGATACAAATTTACCTTTTGCCATAAACTCTATCGAAGATTTCTTTGTACATTCATCAAAATCATATTTTTCTTCGTTCCCATCTCCAGTATCAACAAAATAATGCGTAGGATACCACTTTCCTATCAACCAAGATGTATCAAATTTCACCTGAACTGGTTTTGACACAGTATGATGCTGCTCGTTGGCAAAACTTAACGGAGCAAACATAATAAAGTTTACAAGAAATAATAAGCAATTCTTTTTCATAATTATATTGGTTTTAATTGATTTATAAATATACCACGAAATTAGAAATTGGATAATAATTTATTTACGATTTAATCTAGTAAATTCAATAATTATAGTGAGTTTTTTGAACAATTTTCGGGATAATTTAGCAGTATCAAAATAGAAAAGTAGATGAAAAAAATAATGGTTCTAATGGTTTGTAGTCTTTTGGCTTCTTTTGGAAATGCACAAGAATATACAACTAACAATCTTATTATAAAACAAGGAAATAAAACATATACTATTAATGAAGCTGAGCAAACAATCACGCTTCGCCCTGAAGAATTTAGTATTGAATACCTGAATAAACCTTATCAAGAGAAGAAAAATCTGTTTTATGCTGCACAAGCATTAGTGACTGATAGTTCGGCTGATGTTAATTTTCAAGAAGGAACGAAAATAGAAAGTATTCAATATTTTGAAGCTGGAACTGGCTTTGCAGCAGAAAAAAACCAAGTTATATATTATCCGATTTTATCGTATGATGGGCATCAATATTTATATTATGTTTCAAATAAGGAAAAACGTGTGGATAAAATTGGAACGTCTGGAAATTGGGATATTTACAAATGGACATTAAAAGGTGTTTATCAATATGACGCTGAAATGGATTGGAATATTTACGACAACGATCAAGTACATATTGCTTTAATTATTGATCGAAATTTAGACGGAATTCTTCAAAAAGGTGAATTTTTCGACGTTCATATTAATTTTAAGAAATAACAATAATCTATATCCTAACCTACCTCAACTTATGTACAAACTAAAACATTCTTCGGATTGTTTTAGTTTCTTTGATTCTACAAAAGACATTATATTAGCTCAAATAAACTCAACATCTCAATATGTTAAAAAGTAATAGTGCTTTAAAAAATCTTTTATTTCAACTTATAGTCGTCATTTTATGCGCTATTAGTGGAATTGCTAATGCACAAGAAGTACTGATTAATTTTGAGAATCAATATAATAAAACAGCTCCTAATTCTATTGAACGATACGAAATAACAGGAAAATATGCGCAAGCTTTATTATTTAATAATCAAAAAGAAAAAGCTTTCGCTGTTTTGAAACAAAATATTTCTAGCGCCGAAAAACTGAGTGATGGAAAATATGCTGCATATTTACATGCTGTTTCTGCAATGAATAATCGTATTGATGATAATTTGAATGCAACAAATTATAATTTGCAAAAAGCAATTTATTACAGCGGACGCACAACTGATTATTCAACAAAAGGATATGTTAAATATTGCGAAGGATGGTTGAATTTAAGAAACAATGAAGACTCTAAGGCTGTAAAAAACTTTATTGATGGTCTTAAATTTCTAGATAAAGCTACTGTTACGCCAACTGTTCTTACACGAATGAGTTCTATTTATAACGAATTGACTGGAATTTATTCGAGATGGGATGATTACGAATTACAAGAAAAGTACAGCAAACTTGCTTTAGATGTAGCGCTTAAACAAAATAATCCTAATTTAATTTTTGCTTCTTATATGTCGATTGGATACATGTATGAACAAAAATTTATGCAGAATGAAAAGAATATTTTTGTACGAGATTTAGCCGAAAAATATTATACTAACGCTATAAATACGTATTATAAAAACAAAAGTGAAATGGCTACAGCGACAGACTTGTCGTTTGTAGCTATTAATCTAGCCAATTTATATCTTCAGTTTTATCCCAAAAACTATCAAGGAAAAGTTATCAAATATGCCAATTTAGCCAAAGAAATAGGAGAACAAAATAATCAATCCGATCACGTTGCCTCTGCTAATGGTATTTTAGCCGAATTATCTTTGCAGAATAACGAAGTTTCTACTGCAAAAAGCTATCTACTCAATTCACTTATAAAAGTCAACGAGAATACAATGCCTGACAAAAATATTCTTCTTTCGTTATATTTAAGCTTATCTAATATTGAAGATCGTGAAGGGAATTACAAAGAAGCTTTGCGCTATTATAAATTGTATACATCTACTTACAAAGAAATTTATGATAACGAACAAGCGCAGATCAGTAAACGTTTAGAAGCTCAATTTGATAAAGAACGTCAGCAACAACAAATGATTCGTTTACAATTAGAAGCTGAGAAAAAAGAGCAACAAATTCAACTAATGCACTCATTAGGAATTCAACAAGAACAAGAGTTAGAAAATGTAAGATTAAGTGAAGATTTTCAACGTAAACAATTAAAGTTATCTCGATTAGAATCCGATAAACGCTCACAAGAATTAACGATTTCTGAACAGAATTTAAGGCTTTCTAAACTAGAAAATAAAAATAGAAAGGATGAATTGGTTAATTATATCACCGAACTTAATTTCAAAAATAAATTAAACAAATATTACATCTTTTCTATCATCTTCTTTATTGCTTTACTTGGATTATTGCTTTACGCTTTAAAACAACGCAACAAACATCTAAAGCAACGCGAAGAATTATATAAGTTGGAAATCGAACAAGAACGTCAAAATTCTAAAATATCCACTTTAACGGCTCTTCTTAATGGTGAAGAACAAGAACGTACTCGACTTGCACGGGATTTACACGATGGTTTGGGCGGTTTACTTTCAGGAACAAAAATTCAGCTCTCTCATTTAAACGATAAAATTGACGAACATTCTAAAAAGGACATAGCAAAATCTATTCAACAATTAGATGGAGCTGTGGATGAATTACGTCGTGTAGCTCATAATTTAATGCCAGATCTGTTGTTGAAATATGGTTTGGAAGAAGCATTAGAAGAATATGCAATCCGAATGTCGAATGAACAATTGGATATTGATGTTCAATTTTTGAGCTATACAAATTCACTTGACAAAGAGCATCAATTATTGGTTTATCGTATCATTCAAGAATTAGTAAATAATGCCATTAAACATGCGCATGCAGCGGAAATTATCATTCAATTTGTTGAAGATGAAAACAATTATTCTGTCACTGTAGAAGACGATGGGAAAGGTTTTGATATGAATAATACAAAACTAACGCAATCAGCAGGTTTACATAATATTCAATCGCGTGTCCAATTTTTGAAAGGACAATTAAATATACATTCAGAAATCGATTTAGGAACAAGTATAGAGTTCCAATTTCCTAAAATATAACTTATGATAAAAATAGCAATCACAGACGATCATCCTTTATTATTAGAAGGTTTGCGAAATATTTTGAGTAATCAACAAAACTTACAAGTGGTCGATTGTTATGCTTCGGCTCAACAATTACAAGAAGCCTTAAAAACAACAGAAATTGATATTCTTTTGTTAGACATCAATTTATCGGATACTAATAGTATTGAATTGATTAAACCTTTCAAGAAAAAATATCCTGATATGCACATTATTATGTTGAGCGTACACAATGAATACGCTGTAATTAATAGTTGTTTGGAAGAAGGTGCTTCGGGTTATATTCAGAAAAATGCTTCTGTTGACGAAATATTAGAAGGAATTAATTCTATTTTTGATGGAAAGAAATTTCTTTGTTCACAAACCAAAAATGTGATGAGTAAAAAAGAAAAAGATGGTTTGAATACGATTCCGAAATTGACGCGTCGCGAAAAAGAGGTTTTAATTGAAGCTGCACAAGGATTAACAACACAACAAATTGCAGATAAGTTATTTATTAGTACACATACGGTAGATAGTCATCGAAAAAATTTGATCGAAAAATTTAAAACATCAAATTTAAGTTCAGCAATCACATCAGCAATAGAATATGGATTGATTTCAAAACCTTAAAAAATACCTATAAATAGGGATATTTTAATTCTAAAATTTTTATCAATTTTGAAAAAGAAATAACAATCTATATTTCAACCACTAAACAACCCAAAATAAGATTACTAACCAATTCTTATTACCTTAACTACATCTATTGAAAAATCGCTTAGTTCTCTACTTAAGCGATTTTTTTTATATTACTAATTAACTAAAAGTCGTGAGCTCTTCCGTCTTTATTTTTGCAAAAAACTGAGAAATAGGAAGGTTAAAATTAGATCAAGTAAGTTTTCAAAACGATTTTTCATCTAAAATGTAAAAAAACAAGTATCCAGAAAGGATTCAACAATTTCTTAAGAAGAAACAGAATTTTTTATCTAGAAGTAAAATTGAAATCAAAAAACCAAACTTTCATAAAAATTTGGCTTATAATTTTATCGAAATAATTCTAAAATTTCGTCTACTGTAACCTTTCCAAAATAATCTGTTACATCAATAGAATTCAGAACTTTTGTAATTTCTTCTTCGTTATGTTTAACACCAATTAGTTTATTTTCTAAACCTTCAATCGGTTCTGAAGCGAAGAAATCACCAAATATTTTAGCTTTTTCAATTATTCCGCCTCGCTCTACATCCAAGTGAACTTCAATAAAACCTGCTGGAATTTTCTTTGCATTTTTGAAATTATATTTTGGTGAAAAACCAAAATTCCAATCCCATGTTTGGTATTTTTCTTCAATCAATTTCGCAATACCATTCAAATCTTCGATTGTTAAATGATAAATTGTCGCTCCTTCATTTGTTTCTAACATTTCATCAATCAACAAAGCTTTCAACTCGTCCGTCGTCATTTCATTTGGAAAATATTCGATCAAATTAATCACACGTGCACGATTAGATTTGATGGCTTTATCCACATATTTTAATGGATTAATTTTTAATGCATCGCCTAAAACTGACATGTCCGAATTAAAAAGTATCGTTCCGTGTTGAATCATTTTTCCATTACGAGCCAATTTTGCATTTCCACTAAACTTTTTACCATCAACTAACAAATCGTTTCTTCCTTCCAATTTTGCAGGAACATTCAAACTATTTAATAATTTGATGATAGGCTCGGTAAATGTTGAAAAATCCATAAAATCATTCTGTCCTAATAATGTGTGAAAAGAAAAATTTAGGTTCCCTAAATCATGATAAACAGCTCCACCACCCGACATGCGACGAACAACTTTGATATTATTCTCAGTCACATAATCCAAGTTAATTTCTGCCAATGTATTCTGAAATTTTCCGACAATTATTGACGGAGCATTGATATACAGCAAAAAAATATCTTCTGTTGGATAGTGGTACAATAAATATTCTTCTAAAGCTATATTGAAATACGCATCATGAGATGGCGAATCGATGATAATCATACAATTTATTTTTGCAAAGTTAGGAAGAAATTTATGGAATGAAAAAGAGACAACTTTCCTAAAAAAGTTGTCTCATCGCATTTATAATATAAACTATTAAAGAGAATATTAAATGTTTGTCATCATCTAAATCCCTGTAAATTTAATTCCTAAACTCATCCAAGTTGTTGGCAACGGAATGGCTCCAGCTTCGTTATACGTAGTATTAAAAATGTTTTGTGCATCAAAATAAATACTCAAATTATTTTTGAATGAATGATTAATTCTTGCATCAGTAATCCAATAAGATTTATATGATTGACGTGTATTATAACGATTCGCTAAACTTAAAGTAGTTCTTCCGATTGCATAATCTATTGTATTGATTAACTGATGTTTTAAACTTTCTATTTTATATTTAGAATTGTATTGATCATCAACATTTTTAAACTCAGGATCAAGATAAGAATAGCTCAAAGAAAATTTCAAACTCTGGTTCGCAGAAAGGTTTGCTAAATATGAAACCTTCGTATTAAATCCATGTGTTCTCAAATCTCCAAAATTTTGCGCTTGCCAAGGTTCATTAGATGTTAAACGTACCCAATCGATAAAATCTGTGATCGAACGATAAAAATAATAGGCATTAAACGTCCAATTTCTTTTGTTGTATTTGAAACCAATTTCTGTTTGAAATGCCTTTTCAGATTCAACATTTGCATTCCCTATATTTCCTGGTCGTTGATCCAAATATAAATCTGTAAACGAAGGAATTCGCTGGCTTGTACCTGCATTTACCATTAATTTCAAGTTCGAATTTACCGCATAACTCGCATCAATTCCTGGAAATGCTTGCCAACCATATTGAGAATTATAGTTAACATACGTTCCTATATTTACATTCAGTTTTGGTGTAACATCCGTTTTATATTCTGCATAAAATCCTATATTATCGCGTGTATGATTTTTGATACTAGTTGATGAAATTTGCTCATTTCGGTATTCAACTCCTATTCCAATTTGATCTTTATTCAATTGATAGGTCGAATTTACTTCTCCCGAAATAGAATTTGAGTAATGCAGAGAACGTGCTTTACTCAAATCATTTTTATAATAGCGATAATCATCAAAATTGTAACGATAACTCACACGTGGTGCTAACGAAATTCGATCCGATAATTTATGTTTTGACTGAATATTAACTAACGTTGTTTCAACTAATTCTTTCGAATTTTTATCACCAGGTGAAGCATAAAAACCATTTGATCCGAAACCATTTTTCACATAACCATACGAAGCAACTAAACTATTTGCATCATCAAACTGAAAGTTTCCTTGATAATACAATTTATTGTTTTCGTATGCTGTATTGTATCGGTATCCATTTCCCCAATCGTGACTCACATACAACTGATGTTGATGCGTTTCTTTTGCCAAATTCGCGCCAAGTTGCACACCTCTACTTGTATAGGTATCGTCCGTATCTTCACTATCTTTCTTAAAATTTGTTCCAAAATAAGTATTCGCATAAACTCCTGTTTTCTTTGGTTGACGCGTGACAATATTTATCACACCTGTCAAACTATTATTTCCATAAACACGAGCAGCCGGACCACGTACCACTTCAATTCTGTCAATCGCCTCTAGTGGAATGGGAAGATTTAGCGCATTATGAGCTGTTTGATGATCCATAATTTTTGCACCATTCAACAAAATCAATGTTTGCTCAAAACTTCCACCATCCATCGAGATATCAGCTTGCGTTCCGAATGGACCACGTTGACGCAAATCTATTCCAGATGCATACTGCAACACATCTTGTAAAGAACGTGCAGGTAATTTGTTAATTTCTGATTTACTTAATACATAAATGTTTCTATTTTCTTTAGAAAGTGGCGTATTCAGACGGTTATCTAAAATAGAAACTTCACCTATCGCAATGGTATCATTCACATTTTGTGCAAAAATACTTTGTGCAGCTAAACACAATACCATAGTAATCTTCTTCATTTTTACTAATTATTTAATTAATTGAGTTAAATCTGACGCAAAAGTAGTACCTTTCCGATCTGCCATAATATACCAGTTTACAGATAATGAATAGTCCGGCTGAAATACCATACAAAAGTTTTATCGAAATCGAACGTAATTCGGATACACCAATTTACCTTCAATTAGCGAATCAGTTGGCTAAAGCAATACAATTAGGTTATATTCCAAGCGGCACAAAATTACTTGGAACGAGGCAGTTAAGTGATATTTTAACGCTTCATCGCAATACGATTGTCAATAGCTTTCAGGAACTTGAAGCCCAAGGTTGGATAGAAATCGTTCCAAATAGAGGAAGTTATGTACTGAGTCAATCTTCTCAAAAGTTTCAGAAAACGATTGTTCCAAAACAGTTTTCAATCAATTTGTATCCTGATAAAACGGGTTTTCAATTTGAACAATCGATACTTTTGGATAATCCGTACGAAAATTTTAATCAACGACTATATTTAACAGATGGAACAATCGATCATCGGTTAGCAGAATTAAAACTTCCTGCTAAATTATATTCAGCTATTTTAAAACGAAAAACTTCAATTTCAAAAGTAAATCAGTCCAAAAATGATTATTTTTTAAAGAATTTAGCGAATTATCTCAATTTAACACGAGGTTTACATATTTCGAAAGAAAATATTTTGGTAACGAGAAGTTCAGAAATTTCACTTTTTTTGATCGCAGAAATTCTATTAAAACAAAATGATTTTGTCGCTGTCGCAAATTTAAGTTACTATAAAAGTAACATGATTTTTCAGACACAATTTGCTAAAATCAAACAAGTAAAAACGGATCAATTTGGAATTGACACCGACGATTTAAGAAGATTATGCGAGCAATTTCCGATACGAATTGTTTACGTTACACCGCATCACCATTATCCTACAACGGTTACATTAAGTTCGCAAAGAAGAGTTGAATTACTACAACTTTCGCAGGAATTTGGTTTTGCAATTGTGGAAGATGATTACGATTTTGATTTCCATTACAGCAATCATCCAATTTTACCTTTGGCAAGTTCGGATCAAAATGGAATGGTTCTTTATACTGGAAAATTTGGTCATTATCTTGCACCAGGTTACCGAATTGGATTTATTGTAGCACCGAAAAATCTAATTCTTGAAGCGAAGAAACACTTATCAATTCTTGATCAACAGGTTGATCCATTTATCGAACAAGTTTTAGGTGAAATGATTAGCGAAGGTGAAATAAATCGAATCCTAAAAAAACATCGTAAAACCTATCGAGAACGACGCGATTATTTTTGTCAGAAATTGAAAACGGAATTAAATGATTTTATCAGTTTTACTAGTCCAAATGGAGGTTTAGCTGTTTGGATTAATTTTAATCAACCTATAAATTTAATGGAATTAAAACGAAATTGTTTAAAAAATGAATTGTTTATTCCACAAACAATTTTATATCAAACCCAACATCAAACTGGAATTCGCCTTGGATTTGCGCATCTAAATTTTGAAGAAATAGATGAAGTAATTTCAATTTTGAAACAAGAAATCACAAAAAAAGCTGAATAAATTTCAGCCTTTATATTTTTATGTAGGATTAATTACAATTAATCTAAAATCAATGTAATAATTAATTCCTATAAAATAAATCAACGCTAAAAAAGCATAAATTATAAATTGTTTTGATAGTCTGATTTTGAATTTTTTTAGCATAATTCCAACCAAAAAATTAAGTATAATCAACTGTAAAACAACTAAAAATGAATACTGAATTATAAAATACATAACACTAGAAAAATTTACAATACGAATTGAACCATAACTTTTGTAGGATTCGTGAAGAAATAATACTAAACAACTTACAAAAGAAACAATAAAACTAAATAGTACAGAAATTAAAAATGTTTTAAGTATTGGTTTCATTATTTTTTATCTCTCAACTTGAATGTCCACGTAAACTGAAACTCTGAAACAATATCTCCTTCCTCGTCTACGCCTCTACTTGTCACATTTAGCGATACACCTTTCTTCGTTTCGATCGCTTCTTTTATAGCTGCGTCTATTTTTTCTCCATCTTCGCAAGTAAACACAATTTTACCAATAGCTTTTTTCAAATACTTCGATTGCATTCCCAAAACCAACATCGATATATCTTCACCTGATTTAGAAATCTTAGCATTTGCCATCAAACCAGAAGAAAATTCTGCTGCCATTCCTTGCACCGCCCAAAACATACTTTTGAACGGATTTTGATTAAGGAATCCATATTTTACTCGTATCGAAACTTTATTTTCTTCCCACGATTCCAAACGAACTCCAGCAATCCACGCAATCGGAATTTGAGTTGTCAGTATATTTTTAAAAAATTCTTTGTTCATATTCTCATTATATCAAAAAGGGTTAATATAATAAAAGTAAATGTTTTATTTGATTTTCTTCAATTATTGAAGAAATTAATTCTAAAGTTATTTATTCATTACGCCTTATTCTACTAGGAGGAGAAGATGCAATTCATCGATATTTAGAGCGCAAAAAAGTAATCAAAAAACTCTTGTCTTTCATTCTCGACTTTAGATTATAAATAATGATATCGTTCTTCTATCACCGTATATCAATCAGGAATAGTAATTCGTCAATTAATTTATTTTTTTACTATTAAAACTCCTCTCTTTGGCAAAAAAAGATGAAAAAAAACATTTTAATTTCCGCGTTTAGTTTATTGACTACTTTCTTGAATGCACAAAATAAAATTAGAGGTAAATTAAAAATGGAATATGTTCCATTTTCCAATTATATACGTCCAATAGATAGTTTAAAAACAGATTCTAAAAGCGATTTCAAAAAAGCAGAAGTGAGTTTGAAAATTCCTTTATATACGAAAGAATTGAAAGATGGAAAATATAGCAACTGGTCTTTGCTATTTAGTACTGCATATGCAAGAATGAACAATAAAAATTATGAAGAACAATTATTTCCTTCAGAAATGTTGAATACTCAAATTGGTTTACAATACTTTTCACCTATTAGTTCTTCATGGTCTATTTTGACAATGGCTTCAGTAGGTATTTACACTGATATGGAAAATATATCTACCGATGATATTTTGGGTCAAGGAGGTGTTTTATTTATTAAACATTTTAATCCAAAATTAGCTTTAGGGTTAGGACCTGTATTATCGAATAACTTTGGAGTTCCTATGGTAATGCCAGGAATTTATTTTGATTGAAAAACTGGAGGTGACAAATTCAATGTGAATATTAATTTTCCAGAAGGTGTAGAAGCAGGTTACCAAATGACAACAAACTTTGCTTTGAAAAGCGTGGTAAATCTTAGTGGAATGGTTGCTGAAAGATCCAAAGAAGGCAAATCATTATTAGTAGGTTATCAGCAAGTTGTTGCTGGTTTACGTCCTGAAATAAAATTGAGTAATTCGCTAAAACTCCAATTAACAGGAGGAACGACTTTGGTACGATCTTTTTCTGAAAATGAAAGAAACTTAAAGAGTCTTTTTAGAAAGAAGGAAATTGCAGATCCTCGTTTTTCGACAACCTTTTATTCTGCGCTGAGTTTACGTTGGAACTTACCTTAATCACATAAAACAGCCTCAAAATTTATTGAGGCTGTTTTTATTTACTAATTAATTTTTTATAAACAACTTGATTAAGTAACTCATCCTTTTTATTCCTAGAAATAGGAAGTTCATGTTTGCCAATATAAATTCGACCTCCAGAAATTATCTCTATATGTGTAACATTCACTAAGAAAGATTTATGTATTCGAAAAAAATGATTCATTGGTAAAGATTCTTCTAATACTTTCATGGTTTGGTGAATTAGAATAGATTTATCTTTGAAATGTAGTTTTACATAATTTTGCATACTTTCTACATACAGAATATCTACCCAAGAAATTTTGGTAAAAGTATCTCCTTGTCGTACATATAGAAAGGGATCATTGAGAATAGTTCCATGCTTTATTTTTTCGTTAAGTAAAAATATTTGATAAGCTTTATTAACAGCTTGATAGAATCGGTTGAATGCAATTGGTTGAATGCAATTGGTTTTAGTAAATAATCAACTACTTGCAATCGAAATCCTTCAAGAGCATATTCGGAATAAGCGGTAGTGAAAATACAAAGTGGTGGATTTTCGATTTGTTCCAAAAATTCGAGACCAGAAAGATAAGGCATATTAATATCCAAAAAAATTAGATCAATTGTGCTTTCTGTAACATATGTAGTTGCTTCTAGAGCTGTTGAACAAGTTTGTATAATTTCTATAAAATCAATTTGTTCCGCCATATCTTTGATATGCTGACGAGCCAAAGGTTCATCATCAACAATCAAGCATTTCATTTTTCTTGAAATTAGATGTGTTGTAGTCATGTTGAAGATAAATTAATAGTTAAATAGACTTTATATAATTGTCCATTTTCAGTAATATTTAATTGATAAGCTTCAGGATAAATTAAATTTAGTCGCTTTTTTACATTTTGTAATCCAATTCCACCTACACTTTTAGATTGAATAGGAATTTTAGCATACGTATTTTCGATACTCAAATGAATTTGATTGTTATTTTCGTTAAAGTTTATTTTGATAAATCCTTTATAATCGGGAACTCTACTTACATGTTTAAATGCATTTTCTATAAAAGGCACCAATAACAAAGGAGCAATCATCGCTTTTTTATTCATTATGGTGAATGAAGTGGAAACATCAATTTCATTGCCCCAGCGTAATTTTTCTACATCAATCAAATCCTTTAAATACTGAATTTCATTCTCTAACACGACTTCGTTTTTGTTGCATTCATAAAGTTGATAACGTAAAATATCCGAGAATTTAAGTAGTAAGAATGAAGCTAGTTCGGTATCCTTTTTCAATAAAATATGAATATGATTCAATATGTTAAACATCACATGAGGATTAACATGATCTTGTAATAATTTGAGTTGATTTTCTAAATGATCTTGTTGAAGTAAAATATGATCACGCTCAATTTTTCCATGTTCTTGATAAAAACGAATTCCACAAGCAGTACCAATTATTAATAAAGATGCAGGTGTCGTACTTCATGACTTCG
>NZ_DJDM01000049.1:0-10686 GCF_002431085.1 Empedobacter sp. UBA5924 | reverse complement strand
AAGATTTTCAAATCTAAAGGAGTTTATCGAAGAATCTTTTTTTTAAATTTTCTAATAAAAAAGCTAAATCATTTTCCTTTTTTAAAACGGAATTTGAAGTTTGAGCAGCTTCTTTTGATTTCTTACTTTTAACTTTTTTCAAATCATTTTGACTTGATTTTTTATTTTTAAACTTTTGAAATCAATCATCAACTAAAGTTTCAAATTCAGGTTTTGAGCAAGTTTTTGATCTTATTTCAAATTCATTTCAACGAAATAAATTCTTTATTCGAAAAGAAAACTTTTTAGCTTTTTTGTTTCTAATGGTGCCTTTTTCAGGCGATAAATACAGATTAAAAGTCTGTTACTAGAGCCGAATTCTAGTGCGTTAAACCAATACTCATTTATTAAATAAGTGAAGGAGTCGAACCTTCTGCGCGTTTGTTTTAATTATTCAGAATAGAAGTGATGAAGCATTTTCTACTACAATGCTATACTGAAACATTTGTTAAGGAACAATTAAAATCGTTTGGTTGTTAAACCTTTGACAAAGTTGGAGTAGAAGTGTGCGAATGAATTGCGCAATAAAATATTTTTTCGAAATAATTTGTAAATGATGATGAATAGAGGATTTTATATTGAAAATATTTTGAATAAAAGTTGAAGTGAAAATTTCTACGCAAATAGATTGCGTACTTTGATTTGAAATTTGTAGTATTGAAGAAAGAAATCAACCATGGCAACCAATAAAATTGCATTAATACGTTATCAAACGATTGATAAATGTCTTCAAAATCATTTCAGAAAATGGACATTAGAAGATTTGATAGAAAAAGTTTCGGAAGCTTTGTATGAATATGAAGGAATAACTTCTGGTGTTTCGAAACGTACAATTCAGGGCGACATTCAGGTGATGCGAAGTGATAAATTGGGTTATAATGCGCCAATTGTTGTTCGAGAAAAAAAGTTTTATGAATATGAAGATCATGACTATTCGATTCATAATTCACCAGTTTCTTCTGCTGATTTAGATAAAATGAAAGAAGTGATTTCGGTAATGAAACAATTGAATGGGTTTAATTATTTTGATGATATGAACGAGATTATTACGCGTCTCGAAAATAATTTATCCAAACAAACGCATCAACAACCAAATTATATTCAGTTTGAGGAAAATCCATTGTTAAAAGGTTTGGAGCATTTGAATCGATTGTATCAAGCAATAGTGAAGAAGCAACCTCTGTTGATTTCTTATCAATCATTCAAAGCAAAAAATCAAGAACCAAAACAACAAGTTTATTATCCGTATTTGTTGAAAGAATACCGTAATCGCTGGTTTTTATTGGCTAAATCGAGAAAAGATAAAAATTTGTATACGTTGGCTTTGGATAGAATTGTTGAGTTTTATGAATTGGCAAATGAACCTTTTGTAGATGAGCAAGAAATTAATTTTGATACGTATTATAACAATGCGATTGGCGTAACGAAAAGTGTGAAAGAAAGGGAGCAGCGTGTTGTTTTTCGTGTGAATAAAAAATTAGCGCCCTATGTGGTGACAAAACCAATTCATGCGACGCAAAAAGTGTTGGAAGTGACGGACGAAGGAACTTTATTTTCGATAGAAGTTGTACATAATTTTGAGTTGGAACGAGAACTTTTAGGATTTGGAGAAGAAATAGAAATTCTTGCTCCAAGATTAGTGAAAAAAAGAATCAAAACACGATTAGAAAAAGCATTAGAAAAATATAAAAAATAGAATTTCTTTCATACATTTAATTCATTAAAAACTAACTTAAATGATATGGAATAAAAGAATAATGACACTTTTGAGTGTCTTTTTATTAATCTTCTCGACAAGTTTGTTTGCACAGAAAGCGAGTGATTCTGTGAAAAAATATATCTATTTAGCTTTTGATGATGGACCTTTGAATGGAAGTGAAAATATTGATGAGGTTTTCAAAAATGAGAAGTTAAAAGTGACTGTTTTTCTTGTTGGAGAACATGTGGAGAAAAATAAAACAATGACGGATTATTTTAAATATTACGAAGATAATCCTTACATCGAAGAATGTAATCATAGTTGGACGCATGCGAATGATCAGTACAAAAAGTTTTATAGTAACGAGCAAACGTCGGTTGAGGATATTTTGAAAAACCAATCGATACTAAAATTACAAGATAAAATTGTTCGTTTACCAGGAAGAAACATGTGGAGATTGGACGGAAAATCGAAGAATGATGGAGCTTCTGGTGTACAAACGGCTGATGGTTTAGCAAAGTTGGGTTATAAAGTTATTGGTTGGGATTTGGAATGGACGCATCATGGAAAAGATGGAACACCGGTGCAATCTGTTCAAGCGATTTATAAACAAATTGTTAATCAATTAGAATCGAATAAAACCTTTACAAATAATAATATAGTTGTGTTAATTCATGATGAGATGTTTCAGAATAAATGGGAAGAGTCCGAATTGAAACAATTGGTTGATCTTCTTAAAAAACATGATAACTATATTTTTGAGCAAATAAAATTTTATCCTCAATAAAACTTTTATAAAATACAAAAGCTGTCCAAAATTAGACAGCTTTTTATATGTAGTAATTTGTATAAATTAGTCTCCCATCATTCCTCCAACTAAAGAATTGACAATTGCTAAAACAATACCAAATAATAATGCGTACCAGAATCCGTCAACATGGAAACTGTCTCCCATAATTGCGCTTGCTAATAAGATAATAATTGCTGTAATCACAAAAGAAAATAAACCTAATGTTAAGATTGTTACAGGTAAACTAATAATGTTTAAAATTGGTTTTACAACAGCATTTAAAAGTCCGATAACAAGTGCAACAATAATCGCAGAACCATATCCTTTTACAGATACTCCAGGTAAAATGTTAGCAAGTCCGAAAACAACTAATGCTGATACCAAAAGATTAATAATAAAGCCCATAATTTGTATTTTTTAGATTAATATATCTAAATTAAAATCAAAAGCTTTGCCAAATTGTTAAAAATTTTAATAAAAATAAAAAAAGCTCAGAAATTTCTGAGCTTTAGTATTATTGTATTGAGAAGATATTCTTTTTATAATTGTTCAAAAAGATATTTCATGTTGACTTCTTTGTCGATAATTTGAGCTAACTCATTAATATTAACACGTTTTTGCTCCATTGTATCACGGTAACGTAAAGTAACAGAATTATCGTTTAATGAATCGTGGTCAACAGTGATACAGAAAGGTGTTCCAATCGCATCCATACGACGGTAACGTTTACCGATAGTATCTTTTTCTTCGTACATTACGTTGTAATCTAAACGTAATTTCTTCAAAATTTCTTTCGCTAATTCTGGTAAACCATCTTTCTTTACCAATGGTAAAACAGCAGCTTTAATTGGCGCTAATGCAGCTGGTAAAGATAATACAACACGTTCTGATCCATCTTCTAAAACTTCTTCTTTCAATGAATTTGAGAAAACTGCTAAGAACATACGATCCAAACCTACAGAAGTTTCTACAACATAAGGTGTGTATGATTCGTTTGTTTCGTTATCGAAATATTGAATTTTTTTACCTGAATGTTGTTCGTGTGCTTTCAAATCGAAATCTGTACGTGAGTGAATTCCTTCTAATTCTTTGAATCCGAATGGGAATTTAAACTCAATATCAGCAGCAGCATTTGCATAGTGCGCTAATTTTTCGTGGTCGTGGAAACGGTAATTTTCATTTCCTAAACCTAATGTTTGATGCCAACGTAAACGTGTTTCTTTCCATTTTTCGTACCAATCTAACTCAGTTCCTGGTTTTACGAAAAATTGCATTTCCATTTGTTCAAACTCACGTTGACGGAAAATAAATTGACGTGCAACAATCTCATTACGGAAAGCTTTACCAATCTGAGCAATTCCGAAAGGTAATTTCATACGTCCAGATTTTTGTACGTTCAAGTAATTTAAGAAAATACCTTGAGCCGTTTCTGGGCGTAAATATAAATCCATTGCTTGATCTGCTGTTGCTCCTAATTTTGTTCCGAACATCAAGTTGAATTGACGAACTTCTGTCCAATTTTTAGAACCAGTTACAGGATCAGCAATTTCTAATTCTTCAATCAAAGCTTTTACATCGTCTAAATCTTCGTTTTCCAAAGATTTTCCCATGCGTGCTAAAATTGTATTGATTTGATTTTGATATTCTACAACACGAGGATTTGTCGCAACAAATTGATCTTTATCAAAAGCATCACCGAAACGTTTTGCAGCTTTCGCAACTTCTTTCTCTATTTTACCTTCAATTTTTGCACAATGATCTTCAATTAAAACATCGGCACGGTAACGTTTTTTAGAATCTTTGTTATCAATCAAAGGATCATTAAACGCGTCAACGTGGCCCGAAGCTTTCCAAGTAGTAGGGTGCATAAAAATAGCAGAATCAATGCCGACAATGTTTTCGTGCATTTGTACCATTGCTTTCCACCAATATTGTTTGATGTTATTTTTTAGCTCAGCTCCGTTTTGACCATAATCGTAAACGGCTGATAATCCATCATAAATCTCACTCGATTGAAAAATGAAACCATATTCTTTCGCATGAGAAACTACTTTCTTGAAAATATCTTCTGACATAATTAATTGTGTGTTCTTATTTAAAGTGCAATTTTAGTGATTTTTGATGACTATTGAGGTATATTTTGATAAAATCGTAAGGCTTTAATCGCTTATTCTATTTTTTGAGAAGATTATTAACAAAATGATTGATTTTATTATTCGACTTATTTCAATTTCAATCAAAAAAAAACATACTTTTAAATCATAAAAAAAAGATAACCCTATGAAAAAAATTATTCTTCCTGTTCTATTATTAAGTTTTGTTACAAGTTGTAATTCTAATAATTCATCTAGTTCATCAACAGAAAATAAAATTGAAAGTGAAGTGAAAGATTCGGTTAAAGAATCGGATGTTAATTATAATGTTGCGCTTGATTTTATGAATAATTATGTTGATTATATCATGGATACAATTGGAAAAATAAACGAAGATGAGTATATCAAGCAAAATGAATTATTGACGCAAAGTTTTAAAGATCGATACAAATTTGTGCAAGATTCTGCTTTTAAAGTTGAGCCAGAAGTTGGGTTGGATTTTGATCCGATTGTCGATGGACAAGATTTTCCTGATAAAGGATTTAAAATAAAATCGATTGATAAAGCAACAGGTTTAGTGACTTTGCAAGGGATAGATTGGCAAAATTTTGAAGTTGTTTTGAAAATTGTTAACGAAAACGATAAATCGTTGGTAAATGGTTCTGGGATTATTAATATTCCGACGAACAAACAGGCAAGAAGATAAAGTGATGAAAACTGAAAATTCTATAAGAAACTTTGAAAATGATATAAATTTCAGTTTGTTTTGATTTGAATTTTTTGTTTATTTTTGTCCAACATGAAAATGCAACATTACATAAAGTATGTTTTGTCGGTGGTTTTGATTTTTTCAAATCTTAGCTACGCATTTTCTATGCATTTTTGTCAAGGAGTGGTGGAGCAAGTGAAGTTGAATCATTTGGATAATAATTCGCACGAAATGGGAGTTTCTACTTCGTGTTGTCCTCCAAAAACAGAAAAAAAACATTGCGAATTACCGGAAAACAATAAATCTAAAAAAGATGATTGCTGTAAGGATATTTCATATTCGGATAAGTTTGTAGAAAAGCAAACTGTCAAAATTCAAAAACTTATTCCGATTAGTTTTATAGTTTCTGAAATTCTTCAAATTAGAATTCCGATTCAAGATGAAGAGGTGAGCAATCAATCTAGTTTCCTTGATTTTTATGTTGCGTCAAATGCACCGCCAAATTATATACTCAATTCTCAGTTAACATTTTACGAAGGGTAATACCCGTTTATTTTTTGATTAAATTAATCAGAAAACAATACGCTATTATCTAAATATTAAAGTATTTGATGAAAATCTAATCAACAAGTACACAATAATAAATAGGCATTGAGCCTTAAATCGTAAAAATGAAAAAAATATTCACTTCAGTATTTATACTAAGTGCTGCGTTTTCTTACGCACAATCTACTTTAAAAGGAAAAATTACAGATCAAAATCAACAACCAATCGTTGGAGCAGAAGTGTTTTGGCAATCGTCAGATATTACTGTTATTACAGATGAAAAAGGAAACTTTGAGATCGAAAATTATCAACCAACCTCAATTTTAGGTGTTTTTTATGACAATGAAACAACAACTTTTAAGGAATTAAAAGACGAATTTCAGAATATCACCATCAATGTAAAAGATCATTTTGGGGATACTTCGTTGAATGAAGTTGTGGTTCGTGATACAAGTAGTTCGCTTAAAAAATCGAAGTTTGCAACCAATATGACGACAATGACTGGAAAAGAATTGTTGAAAGCAGCATGTTGTAATTTAGCTGAATCTTTCGAGACAAATCCTTCTATTGATGTCAATTTTTCGGATGCTGTGACAGGAAATAAGCAAATTAAAATGTTAGGTTTAACCTCTCCTTATATTTTGATTGCAGAAGAAAATATACCAAATGTTCGTGGAGCTTCTCAAGCTTTTGGGCTTAGTTTTACGCCAGGAACTTGGGTAGAAAGTATTCAGGTGACGAAAGGTGCTGGAACGGTGATTAATGGTTACGAAAGTATTTCTGGGCAGATTAATACAGAATTAATAAAACCTTCAAATGATATTCCGTTGTTTGTGAATCTTTATGGTTCGACAGATTCTCGTTTTGAAGGAAATGTGCATTTGAACAAAAAATTGAATGATAAATGGAGTACTTCTTTGTTTATGCATGGAAATGCACGCGTTTCGAAGAATGATATGAACGATGATGGATTTTTAGATAATCCGCTTGGACACCAAGTTAATGTAATGAATCGTTGGCAATATCAAAACTTAGAAAAAGGTTGGGTCGGATTTTTATCTGCAAGATATTTGAATGATACAAAACAAGCAGGACAAGTTGATTTTGATAAAGATCGTGATAAATTAACAACAAATTATTGGGGGTCAGAAATCAATACAAATCGTGTGGATGTTTCGTCAAAAATTGGGTATGTTTTTCCGGAAATGCCTTACCAAAGTATGGGATTGCAAACGGCGTTTAGCTATCATAAACAAGATTCTTACTTCGGATTGAATCAATATGATATTGAGCAACAAAGTTTTTATTCCAACTATATTTTCAGTTCGATTATTAGCAATACAAAAAATAAATTCTCTACAGGAGCAAGTTTTACGTACGATAAATTCAAGGAATTTGTTGCGCTTCCGACTGATGCGAATTATGATCGAATAGATAATTCTGCAGGAGCATTTTTTGAATATACGTATGATAATATGAAGAATTTTAACATGATTGCTGGGCTTCGTGGAGATTATCATAATCGAATGGGATTTTTCTTAACACCTCGTTTGCATACACGTTATACGCCTGTAAAAGGAACAACAATAAAAGCGTCGGTTGGTCGTGGAAAACGAATCAATAATATATTTGCAGAAAATCAGAATTTATTTGCATCTTCAAGGCAATTTAATATTTTGGGTGATGGGAATGGAAAAATATATGGTTTAGATCCAGAAATTGCTTGGAATTATGGATTTAGTGTGACGCAGGAGTTTAAATTATTTGGAAAAAATGCAGATGTAACAGCAGATTTTTATCGAACAGATTTTCAAAATCAAATCGTGACAGATATCGATTATTCGGCTCGTCAAGTAAGATTTTATAATTTAGAAGGAAATTCGTATGCAAATTCGTTCCAATTTGATTTTAATTATAATCCATTTACAAATTTCAAAATTAGAGCATCTTATAAATATTACGATATCGCAACAGATTATGAAAAAGGAAAATTAGAACGTCCGTTGCAAGCGAAACATCGTTTCTTTACAAATTTAGAATACGAAACACGTGAAAGAAATGGTAAAAATTGGCGTTTTGATGCGACGTATAATTGGATTGGAAAACAGCGTTTACCAAATACATCAGATAATTTGCCAGAAAATCAGTTGAATGAATATTCGAATCCATTTGGGACAATTAATTTCCAGATTACACGTGTTTTTTCAAAACGTTTTGAAGTATATATTGGAGGAGAAAATGTAACGAATTATCAACAACATCGCGTAATTTTAGGAGCAGATAATCCTTTTGGTTCAAATTTCGATAGTTCGATTGTTTATGCGCCAATTTTTGGACAAATGTATTACGCTGGATTAAGATTTAGTTTAAAATAAAAATCATAAAAAATATAAAATAATGAAAAAATTATTAGCCTTTGCTTTGGTTGCGACTTTAGGAATTAGCGCACAAGCACAAAATAAAAATGCAAAACACGATTTACACGTTAAAGGAAATTGTGGGCAATGCAAAGATCGTATAGAAAAAGCAGCTTATGGTGTAAAAGGTGTAAAATCTGCTGAATGGGATAGTAATACACAAAATTTACATATCATATTGAATGAGAAAAAGAGTAAAGTGGATGATGTAGAAAACGCTGTAGTAGCGGTTGGTCACGATACTGATAATAAACGTGCAGAAGAAAAAGTGTACGGAAATTTACCTTCTTGTTGTTCATATGATCGTGAAGGTTCAGCTGGGGAAGCTAACACGCATAGTCATTAAAAGATTTTAAAATATAAAAAAATCCATCTCATTTGAGATGGATTTTTTTATATCATTTGATTTTCAATTACTGAAACATATCTTTCACACGTTCAAAGAATGATTTTTCATTTTTCGAAGGTTCTGGTGAGAAATGATCATCGTCTCTCATTTTTTCAAAATACGCTTCTTGGTCTTTCGATAAATGAGTTGGTGTCCAAATGTTAACATGCACAAATAAATCACCTTTTCCGTAACCATTCAAATCTGGTAAACCTTGACCTTTTAAACGTAATACTTTTCCTGATTGAGTTGCTTTGTCAATTTTAATTTTTACTTTTCCATTAACCGTCGGAATTTCTTTAGAAGCACCTAAAACAGCATCTGGGATAGAAATATACAAATCAAAATGTAAGTTGTTTCCATCACGTTTCAAAGTGTCGTGTTCTTCTTCTTCAATCAAAACAAGTAAATCACCAGGAATACCATCAAAAGGCGCATCGTTACCTTTTCCACGAACTTGCAATTGAATTCCTTCTCTTGCTCCAGCAGGAATTTTAAGATCGATTGTTTCCTCAACTTTGATTAATCCTTGATTATTTGCTCCCGAAGGAATTTTGTCTGCAACTTTTCCTACTCCTTGACAAGTTCCACAAGTTGTAGCAGTTTGCATTTGTCCTAAAAATGTGTTGGTAACACGGACTTGTTGTCCAGAACCGCCACAAGATGGACATGTTTTAGATGTAACGCCATCTGCTTGTTTAAAACGTTTAACTTTTACTTTCTTTTCGCAACCGTTAACCATTTCTTCTAAGTTCAATTTTACGCGAATACGCAAATCAGAACCTTTCATTCGACGTGGACCACGAGATTGACCTCCAAATCCACCACCGAATCCTCCGCCTCCAAAGATATCGCCGAAATGAGAGAAAATATCTTCCATATTCATTCCGCCGCCACCGCCGAATCCTCCGCCCATTCCTGCATGTCCGAATTGGTCGTAACGTGCACGTTTGTTGTCGTCGCTTAAAACTTCGTAAGCTTCTGCAGCTTCTTTAAATTTATCTTCTGCCTCTTTGTCACCAGGATTTTTGTCAGGGTGATATTTGATGGCAAGTTTACGATAGGCTTTCTTGATATGCTCTGATGTTGCAGATCTTTCGACCTGCAATATTTCGTAATAATCTCTTTTTGATGACATTTTCTTAATCTAAATTATAATCCAACAACAACTTTCGCGTAGCGAACTACCACATCATTTAATAAATAACCCGTTTCTACAACGTCTACAATTTTTCCTTTTAAATCCTCCGTTGGAGCAGGAATTTGAGTAATTGCTTCGTGTAAATCAGTATTGAAATCGTCTCCAGCTTTAGTCTCCATTTCTTTCAAACCTTTTGCACGTAACGTTTCTACTAATTTATTATTGATTAATTCAACACCTTGATGTAAGCTGTCGTCTCCAGACTTTTCAATTTGATTTAAAGCGCGTCCAAAATCGTCTAAAACAGGCAATAAAGACGTAATAACTTCTTTATTTGCTGTCTTGAAAATGTCCATGCGTTCGCGCGAAGTACGTTTTTTGAAGTTGTCAAACTCTGCAAATAAGCGTAAATATTGGTCTTTTTCTTTTGCTAATTGTTCCTTAACAATTTCTAATTCTGACTTTCCAGCAGTTTCTTCTTGTGGTTGTTCTACAGTGTTATCACTCTCTTGAACGTTTTCTTGAAGATTCTCGTTTTCTAATTCTTCGTGTATATTTTGGTCAGACATATTCTTATTAGTTTTTTTGTTTCTGATTGAATCAAATAGTTTGCCAATGCCCATTATGTGTCGTTTTGTCAGATTTTAAATAAAAAAGAAGCACTTCTGTCGCGAGAAGTGCTTCGGTAAATGTATAAAGTTTTTTTTGATTTGAGTTTTACTTTGAGGATGCGAAGTTGAAATGAATTCAACTTGACAAAGAGCGTATAAAAAAACATTTTATTCTTTACAATTATCTTAGCCTGTCTTTTTGTCTTTCCATTTTTTTGGAAAAAAATTAGTATAACCCGTTGTGCATTTTGAT
>NZ_DJDM01000036.1:0-120039 GCF_002431085.1 Empedobacter sp. UBA5924 | reverse complement strand
GCTACTGGAGGTTTAGTTCAATATAGTATTTGCGAAAAACGGGCTGAAAGTAAACTTTCATCCCTTCTTTTTCCGTTCGCAAAATTGCTTTTCAGAAAACTTTTATATAATTTAGTTTCAGCTAAGCAATTTGCTTGAACGGACGAACTTGAACTTTCGTTCAATTTCTCTCCCGTTCTTCGCAAATACTCGGCTCGTTAGCCGTCAGTTTAAAAACCGAACAACAAAACGAAATATGAATTATAATTGGGACAATATTAATTGGATTTTTAAACCTGATGGTTCATTAAGAGATATTTATATTCAAGAAACGTCGTTGAGTGATTGGGATAAAGTAATTGATATATTAAACTCTGAGTATGATTTAAACTATTCTTCAAAAAATAAAATTGACAAAAAGGAAGTTTTTGAATATTTACAAGACGAGACTGGAGAAATAGAATGTAAAACTGTTTCGATAAACATTAAAAATGTAAAAATAAATTGTCACTTTTTTTTAATTGAGCAAATTGAGTTTGACATTGAACCGAGTGAAGTCAAATCAAAATTGGAATTTGATAATATTTTATCATTTATGACAACATTAAGTTCAAAGCTGAAAAAACAAATCACATTGACAGGAGAAAATGAAGTGAACTTTCCGCTCATTAAAATCAATGTGTACGAAAACATTTTTAAAATAATAACCGAAAAAGAAATTAACGACTATTATCAGAAAAATAATTCCAAAATAAAAAGTTTAATCAGTTCGATAAAATTTGGTTTCCTAATGAGATTTTTTCCAAAACTTGTTGAAAAAAAACTGTTGAAAAGTGCAACTGAGCCAATAAAAGCAACGAAATTGAATGAAAATATATGGTAAATAAAAAACCGAACGGCTAACAAGGGTAACTGTTGCACAACTCCTATTTTAAATAAAAATACGATATATTGGACCTCGTTTAAGCCTTTTTAAGCGAGGTTTATTTTTAGAAAAATATATTAATGTAAAATTAGGTTTGCTTAAAAACTCTCTTTTTAAGGAGTGAAGGAGTGATTTTGTAGAAGCGTAGTTCTTCCCTTGTTTTAAATAAATAACTTGGGCTAAAACACTTGATTTTTTGACTGTAAAGCGTAGATATTTCTTCAAGTTGTAAGATAAACTTGACATCAAAACGTGTTTATTGGCTTGTGCCATTCCTCTGCTGTTGATTCGTTTTAAGTTAAAGAAGTTAATCAACGTTCCTAAAACTGGTTCTACTGTAGAACTTCGACGTTTAACTAACCTGCGATGATAGGCTTTGTTTTGGGTGAGTTTTTCGTGCATTTTATCGTAAAGTGGTTTATGAATACTTTCTTCCAGCTTTTTAAACTTGGTTACCTTTCCACAACACTCGGCTCTTAAGATGCATTTACCGCAGTCATGTTCAGAGCTTCTATAACTTTTCTTTTCGTAACCTTTACTATCAATTAAAGTTCGTTTAAATGGTAAAAAAGCTTTATTTCCGCCTTCTTTAATACATTCGTATCGATTCTCTTTCTTATTAAAAATAAAACCTTCTCGCTCGGGTTTATATTGTCCAAAGTTGGGAATCCAAGCGTCTAAATTATGATCTTCACAATATTGTAAACTAGCACCGCTACTGTAACCAGCATCAGCTAAAACTTCACCTATTTGTATATCGTTTTGTTTAAAATTTGATAAAGTTTGATCCATGATTTCAGAAAAGATTGTACTGTCTTTGCTACCTGCGGTACTGGCACAAGCACCTGTAATCACGTGATGTTTATCGTCAACAGCTAATTGTCCAGCATAGTTCAGTTGGCGTGGTTTACCTGGTTTGGTCGAGATTTTCGCATCAGGATCTGTTGGGCTATAATGGGTATGATTACTTAAAAACTTTGGACGAATATCTTCACCATCTTCATTTTTTTGAAGCGTTTTCACATGTCCCGGCATTCCTTTAAACGCTTCCTTTTTCCAATTATGATGTTGTTCTACCAACTTCTTTCGAGTTGATGTTACAGTTCGACTAGGCTCACTGCATGATTTGAATTCTGAATTTTCTTCCAACTCATTCACAAAAGCAAAAGCATCGTTTAGAACCTCTTTTTCAACCAGAGAATCCATACTTGCGTTTGCTTTGATAAAGGCAGAGTCTACCGCCTGACGTTTCCCTGAAACCATGCCTTTATTCACACACAGTTTTAAAACCAACTGAAACAATTGCAAGAAAACTTCTTGGCCAAATAACGCGCGCGTTCGGCTTATGGTTGAATGCCAAGGCAATTGTTCGTTCAGATCATAACCTAAAAACAAGCGAACATCCAAGCAATTGCTACAATAGCGAATCAATGCTCTGTCGCTATTGATATTATTCAAATAACCCACTAACAATATTTTAAAAAACACCACAGGATCTATACTTTCTTGACCTTGAGTACCGTAATATTTTTGGGTGGATTTGTACAGAAAATGTAAATCTAATTCTTGATTAACGCGTCGATAAAAGTTATCAAACGGTACTAACCGATCTAAACTTAATTCATAAAAAAGTTGTGGAATAAATTCTTTTCGTCCTTGCATACAACAAAATACGAAAAATTAGTCTATTTTAGAGTTCTGCAACAAGCACATCGCATTAACAAAATAACGAGTTTCAACTAAATAAAAATCCTTGTCAAGGTTTAGAACTTTGACAAGGATTTTTTTATGTATCAATTAAAATAATAAAAACTGAACGGGTTTGATTAAATATCTAAAAACGAAAGATTACTCTTCCCATTCTTCTTTTATTTGTCGCGCTTCATAATCTGCAACCATTTCTGCTTCATAATCTACTTTTTCTCCTTTTGAGAATCGACGAATTGCACTATCGAATAATGAATAAACCACAGGAACAATAATTAAGGTTAGGAATAATGAGGAAACTAATCCACCGATAATAACCCATGCCAAACCGTTGTTCATCTCTGCTCCTGCTCCTTCTGCCAAAGCAATCGGAATCATACCAAAAACCATGGCGATAGTTGTCATCAAAATTGGACGAAGACGTGCATGATTGGCTTGTACCAAAGCATTGTGTGTTGTTTCTCCTGCTTCTTTTCTATGGTTTGTAAAATCGACTAATAAAATGGCATTTTTGCACACCAAACCAATCAACATAATCATTCCGAGAATCGTGAAGATATTCAACGAATTATTAGTTAAAGCTAAAACCACAAAGACTCCAATTAATGATAATGGAATAGAAAACAAAACCACGAAAGGATAAATAAACGAATCATACAAAGCAACCATCACCAAATAAACTAAAATAATTGCTGCTAATAATGCGTAACCTAATGTACCAAAACCTTCGGATTGATTTTCTTCATCTCCACCCCAAACATACGATACACCGGTTGGTTTTTTACTATCAATTTTTTGTAAACTATTTTTGAAATCAGTCACAATATCACCCGTTGTACGACCAACAGATTGCGCTTGCACAGTTACAGAAGGTGTTTTATCACGACGCTCTAAGAAACTTGGTCCAGAACTTTGTGTAACCGTTGCAAATTGATCCAAACGAATTTGTTGTCCTTTATCATTCATAAATATCAAACTACGAACATCATCGATATTCGAACGATTAAAATCATTGTACTGAATATTAATATCATATTCGTATTCACCCGCTCTAAATTTACCATCTGTATTTCCAGAGAAAGCAGTTTGCATCGTCAAACCAACTGTTTGTAAATTCAATCCTAAAGCAGCCATTTTATCACGGTCAACTTGCACATTAATTTCAGGATTTCCGGCTTCTGTCGTTAATTTCACTTCCGAAGAACCCTTAATTTGCTCTAATTCGTGTTTTGCTAATTCAGCAAATTTCATGGCGCTTTCTAAATTTGGACCTGTCACAACCAACGCTATTGGCGCTTGTTCCGCTCCAATTAAACCAACTGGAACAGTTTTAACCTTAGCACCAACTAATTCTTTTTCTAAATCGCGTTTTACTTTTGCCGCATAAATAAATGAATTGTCTTCACGCTCTGATTTATCATTTAAAATAACGTCTATTTCTGCTTTATAAGCTGTTGCTTGTGCTGCTCCAAATCCTTCAGAACTTTGACCAACAGTTGTAATCATATCAACAACTTCTTTTTTACCACGTAAAAATTTTTCTGCTTTTTGCGTCATAAAATTTGATTCCTCTATTGTTGCATCTTTTGGTAACTCTATTTGAACTAAGAATTCACCTTTATCTGTTTTAGGGAAGAATTCACCACCAATATATTTTCCTCCCATTAAAACTCCAATAACTGCAAATAAAACGATAAATACCCCAATAAAAACTCCAATTCTACGAACGGTAGATTTTAAACACCATTCTAACATATCAGAAATGAAGTGGGTAAATTTCATTAATTGTTTTTCGAACCAAAGAATAAATTTCTCAAAAATATTTTTCCCTGTGATATGTTCTAATTTCCCGAAACGAGAAGACAACCAAGGAACAATTGTAAATGACGACAATAAGGATAGTAAGGTTGCGATAACGACTGTCACACAAAACTGTGCAATAATATTCGCCACCAAACCTGTACTCATTGCAATTGGTAAGAATACCACGACAATTACCAACGTAATAGCTGTTACTGTAAATCCAATTTCTTTTGCCCCATCGTATGATGCTCTAATTTTCGATTTTCCCATCTCCATGTGACGGTAAATATTCTCTAAAACAACGATAGCATCATCCACTAAAATCCCTACAACAAGCGATAAACCAAGTAACGACATCAAGTTTAAGGTATACCCCATTAAGTACATTCCGATAAAAGTCGCAATTAACGATGCTGGAATAGAAACCATTACAATAAAAGCATTACGAATACTATGTAAAAATAAAAGCATTACAATTGCAACTAAAACAACTGCTAAAACTAAATCGAAAATAACGTGATCTGCCGCAGCCAATGTAAAATCAGACGTATCATTTACAATCTGAATTTTAAGTCCTTCTTTCTTATAATCTGTTTCAACTTTTTTGATGGTTTCTTTCATCAATTCAGAAACTGCAACCGCATTTGCATCTGATTGTTTTACAACCTGAACAATAATCGCTGAACTCTGATTAACACGTGCAATTTTTTCTACTTCTTTTTGAGAATCTTGCACAAAAGCAACTTCCGATAAACGAACTTGAATTCCATTATTCGAAGAAATTACCAAATTATTTAATTCATCAACTGATTTATATTTTCCAGAAAGACGAATAATTGTAGAGTTTTCACGTGTTTTTACACTTCCTGTTGGGAAATCTAAATTCGAAGTTAAGATTGCTTGCTGAACTTGAGGCACAGATAATCCATAACCTTTCAATTTCACAGGATCTAAACTTACCTGAATTTCACGTTCTTGTCCTCCAATCAAATTTACTTGCGCAACACCTGTCACACGCGATAAAACTGGTTCTATTTTTTTATCTAACAAATCATACAAATCTTTTTCTGTCAACTTATCAGACGTTACACCAGCTGTAATAATTGGTAAATCACTTAACGAGAATTTCGTCAAAGAAGGCGGATCTACATCATCAGGTAAATCTTTCTCAATGGCATTAATCTTACGTTGCGCATCATTCAACGCTAAATCTGCATTTGCATCAGAATTCAACGTCACCATTACAACTGATAAACTTTCATAAGATTTCGATTCTACTTTCTTTACATTTTCTAAGGCTGCAACCGCATCCTCTATCTTTTTGGTTACAGAATTTTCAACTTCGTTTGGAGAAGCTCCAGGATAAACCGTTGAAATCGTAACAACATTCGTTTCAAATTTTGGGATTAATTCGTATCCCATTTGCGTATAACTAAACAATCCTCCTAATGTTAAAATCGTGAATAACACGATAATCATTGTGGGACGTTTAATTGATATTTCTGCTATTTTCATGGAAAAACTACTCTTATTTTACAACTTTCACTTTCGTTCCATCTTTCAGATTAATCTGACCACTTGTCACGATTTCAGCTCCATCTTTAATTCCACTAATAATTTCAACTTCAGTTCCAACCGTTTTCCCAATCACAACTTTCGTTAATTTCGCTGTATTATTTTCAACCACGAAAACTTGTCCAGAACTAATTCCGTTAACAAAAGCATTCGCTGGAACAACCAATACATTTTTCCCTGCATTTACATCATCTTTTGTCGAGAAAACTGCCGTTCCGTACATACCAGCTTTTAAACCAGAATTATTCGAAACTTGAATTTCTACTGGAAAGTTTAATGAAGCATCTGCTTTAGGCGCAATAAAAGAAATTTTTCCTGCAAATTCTTGATCAGGAAAAACACTCGCCAATACTTTGATTGTTTGTCCCACTTTCAAATTCACAACTTCAGCTTCTGTTACTGTAACTTGTAATTTTAGTTTTGACACATTAACAATATCAAACATTTGCGAACCCGGTGCTACTACAGATCCTGGCTCTATGTAACGCTTGTTAATCACACCAGAAATAGTTGCTTTTACATTGGTATCACGAACACGTAAATTTTGTGCAGAAACCGCTGCTCTTGCATTTTTTAATTGCAAACGCGAATTATCCAATTGTTGCTTTGTTACTCCTCCAGTTTTGTACGCATTTTCGTAACGTTGATTATCTATAATCGCATTTTGAAGATTATTTTGTGCTTGAGTTACATCAACCTCAATTGCATCTTTTTTGATTGTTGCCAATGTTTGACCAACAGAAACATAACTACCTTCATCTACCAATACACGAACAATTCTTCCTGAAATTTCTGAAGGAAAACTCATTTCCTGAAATGGCGCAAATGTACCGTTTGACGTATAATCTGTATTTAAGCTTTCGTATTTTGCTTTAATTGTATTTACCACAACCTCATCGTTATTAGCATTTACAATCGCAACTTCCTTTTCTTGCTTCGCTTTGTTATTTTTGATTATGTAAACTGCTCCACCAATCAAGCCAGCAGCAATTAATATATAAAGTAAAGTTTTTACTGATTTCATAAATCGGTTCTATTATTGAATTAATGTTTTTAAGTCTCCTTTTGCTTTGATTAATGCTATTTCTGCAATTTTATATTCTAATAAAGCATTTGAGTAATTATTTCGAGCGTCTGTCAACGCATTTTCTGCGTCTAAAATTTCTGTCAAATTAGCTAAGCCTTGTTGATAATTATTTTGTGTATTTGCTAAAACTTTCTCCGCCAAACTCACGTTTTCTTCTTGAATATCGACACTTTTTAACGCATTTTCTATTTGCGCTTTCGCATTATGATATTCTAAACTCAACCCAAGTTTTGTATCATTCATTTGCTCTTCGATGTCCAACAAATCAATTTCAGCTTGATTAATTTTTGCTTTTGTAGCTCCTCCTGAAAAAATCGGAACTTTAACACTCAAACCTATCGAAGCCAAATCTGACCAGATGTAACTTTTCGACGTAATAAATTTTTCGCCAAAACCTTGCAATCCATAATTTCCAGCTAAACCAACTGTTGGATATAAATTCGCACGCTCGGCTTCTTTAGCAAAATCTAACAATTCTTTTTGTTTTGATAAAACTTTAAATTCTGTTCTATTTTCAACATCTATTTGATCTTCCAACAAAACTAAATTTGGCGCAATAGTTTCTACTGCTAAATTAATTGGTTTCTCAATTGTATAACCCATATAAAATTTCAATGCATTCTTGTTAATTTCTACTGCATTTACCAATTGTTGGCGAGATGAAGATATGTTATTTAATTGTACAACTATTCGGTCTAAATCAATAGGCTTTGCCAATCCATTATCCACTAAACTTTTGATAACATTGCGAACTTTATTCGTGTTTTCGTAACTTTTATCAATTGTTTTTAATTTCTCTTCTTGAATAAAAACTTGATAATACGCATTCGCTACTCGCTCTATAATTTGTTCATCTGTTAAATCCGCATTAATTTGGTAAAATTCACGTGTAGATTTTGCTGCTTTAAGTCCTGTAAAAACACGCTGATCAAAAATATTTTGATTAACCGTAACTCCCAAACTCGAATTCCATGGTTGTCCCATTTTAATGATAGTTGTTTGCCCTCCCATTGTCAGTGCAGTTTCTTGCACAATTGGATTATACTGTAATCCTGCATTTGCACTAACCTGTGGCAAAGCTCCTGCTCTAGCTTCATCAATTTTATATTCTGCTTTTTTGATAGCCAAATTCGCACGTTTAGCATCAGCTTTATTTTCTAATGCAAAATTTACTGCATCTTTAAGTGCAATAATTTCTTGGGCATTAGCAGAACTCATCAACGCTACAATCGCTATAGAAAGTAATTGTTTTAACCTTTTCATTGATATATTAATTATTAAAAAGTGTATTGAGAATAATTTCTTTTCGATCAGAAAGAATACGTTTGAAATCTTCGTCGCTCAATTTCAAATCCAATTGAAGTAGCGGACGAATTGTAAATGGATAATTAACCAATGAAATCATGTTTAACAAAAACTGAAGTGGCTCCATCTTTTTAATCGTTCCTTTTTCCATTTCTTCCTCTAATCTTTCGTAAAAAACATTTACAACTACATCTAAATCATCTTTCATTAACTTAGAACACATTGTATTATTTTTATTCATTTCGGTAACGATGTAAGTTTCCAAATATGGATACTTGATTGATGTTGCAATAGAATCCTCTATAAATTCGCCAATCATTTCTTTGATATCACGATTTCTATCAAAAATAGCACGCGATTTTTCATTACTTACTCGCGTAGCTTCTTCGTAAATAATACTAATTAAATTGTTTCGCGATCTGAAATAATAATTAATCAACGTTCTATTCACTTTCGCTTCATCAGCTATTTCATGCGTTGTTGCATGAAATCTACCTTCACCAAAAAACATTCTTTTCGCTGTTTCTTTGATCAATTCTTCTGTATCGTCTTTCATATCTGTGCGGCTTTTTTATTTTGACAAAATTGTCAAACAAAATTATTAATATATTTCGTTAATCCAAATAGTTAAACATTATTTTTAAAAAAATTGAAGAAAATCATAAAGATTACCGAACTGATTATCCGTAAATTTGCTTGATGAAAGAACAATATGATTTGATAATTGTAGGTGCTGGGCCAATTGGTTTGGCTTGTGCAATAGAAGCGAAAAGAAACAATCTTTCTTATTTAATTATTGAAAAAGGTGCTTTAACAAATAGTTTGTACAACTATCCTTTGTATATGACATTTTTTTCGACTGCCGAACGATTAGAAATTGGAGAAATTCCGTTCAATTGTATTGAGACAAAACCTGGTCGACAAGAGGCGTTAGAATATTATCGAAACATTCATAAATATTTCAAATTCAATCTAAATCTATACGAAGAAGTTGAAACGATTAATAAAGTTGAAACAAATCATTTCGAAGTTAAAACATCAAAAAATAACTATTCAACTAACAATATAGTCCTTGCAACTGGTTTTTATGACATTCCAAACTTAATGAATATTGAAGGTGAAAATTTGCCAAAAGTTCATCATTATTACAAGGAAGCTCACCCTTATTCTTTTCAGAACGTAGTGGTTGTTGGAGCGAATAATTCTTCTGTTGATGCAGCTTTAGAATGTTATCGAAAAGGTGCCAATGTAACAATGGTGATTCGTGGCGAAGGTTTTACGCATCGACTAAAATATTGGGTTCGTCCTGATATCGAAAATCGAATTGCAGAAGGAAGTATCAAAGCTTATTTCAACTCGAATATTACTTCTATTGACGAAAATCAAGTTCATATCAAAACACCAGAAGGTGATATTTCAATTGAAAATGATACCGTTTTAGCTTTAACTGGTTATCATCCAAATTTCAATTTTTTGGAGAACTGTGGAATAACTTTCAGTGATGATGAATTGAAAACGCCAACTTATAATCCCGAAACAATGGAAACAAATGTGGATGGTTTATATTTGGCAGGCGTTGTTTGTGGTGGTATGTTGACAAATATTTGGTTTATTGAAAATTCGCGCGTACATGCACAGCAAATTGTTGAGGCAATTTTAGCAAAAAATAATAAATAAAAGTTTCTGTATTAATCAGAACATAAAAATAAAAATAACATGAAAGACCTTTTCGGACAGGCAATTTTAGATTATCAAACCAATCATTCGCCCGAAGATCTCTATACCGAAACATCAATTTCTGAGTTGGATGTGATGCCAATTGATTATCTTTTTAGAGATTATGATGACATGCCAATTTTGGAGCAAAAAGCATTGGATTTATCAAAAGGAAAAATCTTAGATGTTGGTTGTGGAGCGGGTTCTCATTCACTTTATTTGCAAGAAAAAGGGTTGGATGTTTTAGCAATTGATATTTCTCCGAAAGCGATTGAAGCTTGTTTATTGAGAGGAATCAACAATGCAAAAGTTCAGAATTTCCTTGAAATCAATGAAGCTGAGAAATTTGATACGATTCTATTTTTGATGAACGGAACTGGGATTTTTCAGAATTTAGTTTTAATTAATGTTTTCTTGGATAAAATCAAAAATTTATTAACCGAAAATGGTCAAGTTTTGATTGATGGAACCGACATTATTTATATGTTTGATGAAGACGAAGATGGTGGAAAATGGATTCCAAGTAATGGAAATTACTACGGTGAATTAGATTTTACGGTTCATTATAAAGGCGAACAAGAAGAACCTATTCAATGGTTGTATTTGGATTTTGATACACTAAAAAATGCGTGCGAATATCATCAACTAAAATGTACAAAAATAAAAACCGAAGGAGATTCTTATTTAGCAAAAATTACTTTGTAAAATATCGTTTCGATAATAAAATACAAACTCATTAGTTCATTAGAATTAGTGAGTTTTTTTTTATTCTCAAACAAAATTGATAATGATATAAAGTTAATCAATAGTTGAACAATTAATTATCTTTTAAAAAATTCTTAAATTAGTGGAGATTAAACGCAATTTATGGAAGAACACTTGCCAAAACTCATTACCGATCTTGGATTAATTCTATGTGTAGGCGCTGTGACGACGCTTATTTTCAAACGCATCAACCAACCTCTTGTTTTAGGTTATATTATTGCTGGTTTTTTGGTTGGACCGCATTTCGAATATATTCCGTCCGTTGCAGAAGAACATAATGTGGAGATTTGGGCGAAGATTGGTGTTATATTTTTGCTTTTTAGTCTTGGTCTCGAATTTAGTTTCAAAAAATTACTCAATGTTGGTGGTTCTGCCTCCATCACTGCGATTGTCGAAATCATTTGTATTGTAACCGTTGGTTATTTTGTTGGTCGATTTATGAATTGGTCGACAATGGATAGTATTTTCCTCGGCGGTTTATTAGCAAGTTCCTCTACAACCATTATTATTAGAGCATTTGATGAATTAGGATTGAAACGAAAGAAATTCGCGAATGTCGTTTTCGGAATTTTAATTGTAGAAGATATTGTGGTCATTTTATTAATGGTTATGCTTTCTACTATGGCGGTTAGCCAGCATTTTAACGGAGCAGAAATGATTAATTCTTTCGTTAAATTAGGTTTCTTTTTAGCGGTTTGGTTTATTGGAGGAATTTTTATTATTCCAACTTTTTTACGTTCAATTAAGAACTATTTAGATGATGAAACTTTACTAATTATCTCAATTGGGTTATGTCTTGGAATGGTTTATATCGCGGATAGTGCTGGGTTTTCTATAGAATTAGGTGCATTTGTAATGGGGTCTATTCTAGCTGAAACTGTTTATGCAGAAAAAATCGAACATAATTTTCAATCTGTAAAAAATTTATTTGCTACAATCTTCTTTATTTCTATTGGAATGATGATTGATCCTGTTTCAATGTACGAACACAAATGGGCAATTTTAATTGTAACATTGCTGACGATTTTTGGAAAGTTAATTTTTACCACTTTAGGTGCTATAATTTCAGGACAACCGCTAAAACAGTCCGTACAAGTAGGAATGAGTATGGCACAAATTGGTGAATTTGCTTTCATCGTTGCTGGTTTGGGACTTTCTCTTGGCGTAACAAGCGACTTCTTATTTCCTGTTGCAGTCGGTGTTTCGGCAATTACAACATTTACTACACCTTATTTAATAAAATCATCTGACAAAGTTTATACTTTATTGGAAAAAGTTCTTCCACAAAAATTTATTCAAGGTGTTGAAAATTATTCATCTGATACACAACACATTCAAAACGAAAATAAATGGAATAAAATCATCAAACAAACAGTTTCTACAATTTTTATCAATGGAATAATCATTATCGCAATCACATTGATTATCAAAAGCTACGTTTTATTCTTATTAACCGATTGGTTTACCTATTTTGGCGCAAGTTTGGTTAGCCTTACATTGACATTTGTATTGTGTATTCCATTTATTTGGGCAATTATTGGAAATCGACCAAAAAGAGAAATTATTGGAGAGTTTTGGGATGAATCTAATTATAATCGTGCACCAATTATCGCGATTATTTCTATCCGTTTAACTTTAGTTGTAGTTGCTGTAATTTTTATTTATAATCAATTTTTTTCAAGCACAATTGCCTCAATTGTATTAGTTATTGGATTATTGATTACAATGTATTTTCTTTCAAAATATTTCAATCAATTTTACAATTATATTCAAACAAAATTCATTTATAACTTAAATGAACGTGAAATTTTGACTAAAAAAATTGAAGAGAAAAAGAAACAAGATAAATTTCAATATACTTGGGATAACACGCATATTTCGGATATGATTGTTCCGCAAAATGCCAATTTTATTGGTGTTTTTTTGGGTGAATTGGATTGGCGAACAAAATTTCAGATCAATATTGCCTATATCAAACGTGGCGATCGAATTATTCAGACTCCAAATTCTGAATCAGTTTTATATCCTTTCGATAAAATTGGAATTATTGGAACGGATGAACATATTCAACGATTTGAGAAGTATTTGCAAATTATTGGTGAAACTCCTCCAGAAAATAATGATCTTAAAAATACAGATAATTTTACGTTGGATAAAGTAGTTATTCCGAATGATTTTTGTGTTTTGGAGCATAAATCGATTGGCTGGGTAAAAGATACGGCAAAAGGAATTGTGGTTTCGATAGAGCGCGATGGAAAAATGATTCACAATCCTGATCGAAATGTACCAATTGAATTGGGCGATTATTTGACAATTGTTGCCGATAAGAAAAACTTAAAAAACTTTATTCAAGAGTATCATTTAAAATAAAGCGAGTAATTTTGCAAGATGCAGCGTAAGATTATTCACATCGATATGGACGCTTTTTATGCTTCTGTTGAACAACGAGATTTCCCCGAATTAAGAGGGAAATGCATTGCTGTTGGCGGAAATGAAGAACGTGGTGTGATTGCTACCGCTAGTTACGAAGCTAGAAAATATGGCGTCGGCTCTGCAATGTCTTCTGTTGTTGCAAAACGCAAATGTCCACATTTGATATTTGTAAAACCTCGATTTCAAGTTTATAAAGAAGTTTCGAATCAAATTCGTGAAATATTTCTTGAATATACTGATTTGGTTGAACCTTTATCTTTGGATGAAGCTTTTTTGGATGTAACAATTAACCATAAAGACATCGAAATCGCCACAGATATTGCAAACGAAATCAAACAAAAAATAAAGGAACGAACAGATTTGACTGCTTCTGCAGGTGTTTCTTTCAATAAATTTTTAGCTAAAATTGCTTCGGATTATAACAAACCTGATGGACTTTATGTGATTACGCCTAAAATGTCTGAAAATTTTATTGATCAATTACCAATCAAAAAATTTCATGGAATTGGAAAAGTAACTGCCGAACGTATGCAAATGATGGGCATTCATACAGGTTTGGACTTGAAAAACCTAGAATTAGAAAAACTGTTACGGGAATTCGGGAAATCAGGTAAATACTATTACAATATTGTTAGAGGATTAGATTTTAGAGAGGTCAACCCTACTCGATTGCGAAAATCATCTGGTTCAGAAACAACTTTTAGCAAAGATTTAGAAACATTAGAAGAAATGCAAATTGCTTTATTTCCACTAATAGAAGATGTTTGGAACTTTTCTTTAAAAACATCAATTTATGGAAGAACAATTACTGTAAAAATAAAACACAATGATTTTTCGGTTACTACAAAAAGTAAATCAGCATCATTTCCAGTTAAAAATAGAGAACTTTTTGATCTTATTTGTTATGATTTATTAAGTGAAGGTTACTCCTTAGAAAAACCAGTTCGACTATTAGGTGTTGCTATCTCTAATTTATCCAATAATCAAAAAAAATTCGGAACTCAACTAGAAATTCCATTTAGAGAAACTATATAAAATCTTCAATATAATTTATCTTTAATAAGATATGACAAAATCAACTTTTACCATTGTTTATCAAACAAAAGTATGTTCTAATAAATTAATAAAATATGGTAAAACGAGGAACGGCAAACAACGTTATAAACGAGCTAATTATAAATTGTAATATTTTTTAAGTAAAAAAAACTAATATTTTAGATTTTTAAAAACATTATTATAACTTAAATCATATCCTAATTTTTGTATATTAGCATTAGAGTTATCGGAAATAGATTGAAATACTAAGCAATAAGAACCGTTACAAAATAATTACTACTCTTTTTCAACAATATTTATAAAATTTTGATTTTCAATAAATAGTAGCTTTTATAAATACTTTAAAATAAAAAAAAAACCAACTTTTCAGTTGGCTTATTAATTTATCTAAGTAATATCAAAAATTAACAATTCTCGATTACGCTTTTTACCACGCGAATTACATTTGGCATTGCTGTATTCGCTGCATTTAATACATCTTCGTGCGAAACATCGAATGAAATTTCTGGTCCACCTAAATCTGTAATAATAGATAAACAAAAAACGCGCATATCCATGTGACGAGCAACAATAACTTCAGGAACTGTACTCATACCAACACAATCTCCTCCAATAAAACGAACCAATCCGTATTCAGATGGCGTTTCGAAAGTTGGTCCTTGTAATCCTACATAAACTCCTTGATGAACCAGGATATCATTTGCTTTTGCAAATTCTGCAGCTTCATTCAACATTTCTCTGTCATATGCTTTAGACATATCCACAAAACGAGGTCCTAATTCGTCAATATTTTTTCCGCGTAAAGGATGTTCTGGCATCATATTAATATGATCTTTTACCAATAAAATATCTCCAACTTGGAAATTTGGATTAACACCTCCAGAAGCATTCGATAAAACAACTTTCTTAATTCCTAATCCGTTAAATACACGCATTGGGAACGTTACTTCTTCCATCGAATATCCTTCATAATAATGGAAACGACCAGCCATCATCAAAACTTTTTTACCTAAAATAGTTCCGTATACTAAATGACCTTTGTGCCCTTCTACTGTTACTTGAGGAAAGTTTGGTATATCTTTGTAGCTAATAACAACTTTATTTTCTACTTCATCTTCTAATTTTCCTAATCCAGACCCTAACACAATTACAAATTCTGGTTGATCTGGCAATAAATTATTGATGTACTTTACAGCCTCATTAATTCTGTCCAACATACTCTAAAATAGTTTGATTAAATTTTTCTTTATCGTTAATATCGATACTAATCGGAATGTAGTATAAATCGTCCTTTATCATGGATTCTTCCATCAAACGCATATAATCTTTCTCTGTTGTCATGATAATTTTATCAAAACGCTTTCTACCTTCCGTATCTTCGTATCGTTTGTAAATATACTCAATTTCTGATTGACTAAAATTATGATGATCTGGATATTCTAAATGCAAGACATTTGCAAAGTTTTCTTCCGCAAATTTTACCAAACCATCTGTTTTAGCAATTCCTGTAACTAAAATAACATTCAGATTTTTCCAAGTCGATTTCTCAACATTATCCAATTTCCCAATCAATTTGTTATCATAAACAATTTTCGAAAAAAATAATTGCTGATGAGATTTTAAGTTAATCTTTTTCGAAATTTCTTTGTGTTTTTCTTCCGAAATTCTGTCTGGACATTTCGTTACAATAATAATATCTGCACGACGAACTCCACTTCTACTCTCTCTCAAATCACCTGCTGGCAATAAAAAATCTTTGTAATATGGATTATTGTAATCGGTCAACAAAATATTGAAACCAGCTTTTATTCCTCGATGTTGATATGCATCATCCAACAAAATTGCTTCTGCATTATAATGGTCAATTAATTTTTGTGCACCAAAAGCTCTGTCTTCGCAAACAGCAATCAATATTCTATTCTTGAAACGTTGAAAAAACTGCATTGGTTCGTCTCCTATATCATAAACTTTGGATGAATAATTTGCAATCAAAAAACCTTTTGTTTTTCGTCCATATCCTCTACTCAATGTTGCAATTAATTTTTCGTCTTTCAACAAATCAATTAAATACATAATATGAGGTGACTTTCCCGTTCCACCAACGGACAGGTTTCCAACATTAACAATTGGAATTTTGAAGGATGAAGAACGCATCATTCCTATATTGTAAAACAGATTTCGAACCGAAGTTCCAATCCAATATAAACCAGAAAATGGAAGTAAAAATCTACGCCAATTCATTTTTATTTTTAATATTAAGCGAAAATACTATTTTCAATTTTAATTCTAAAAAAAGAAACACTTCATTTCTTTATTCAGCGAAAAAAAACCTATTCTATCGGAACAGGTTTTTAATTATTTATTAATTGTATAATTTATTCAATTCGTTGGCATAACTCGTTTTATCTTCTATCTTCCAACCATAGGTTTTTGCAAGGAAATACAAATCGCCAAGATTTTGAATTAATTGTTGATGTGCTTCTTGTTTTAGTTTGGTTTGATCAACCGTTTTTTCTACATGCTCTACTGCACGTTTCTTAATTCCGTTCAAATCATCTTTAGTAAATTTATTGAAAACACTTTGATCCATGTCATAAAAACTAACATCTGGATACACTTGGATTTCAACTGGAGGAATAGATTTGATGATAATTTTTTTATTCACCGAATCCAATTCAATATCCATTTTTTTCAAATCATACGTTGCTTGCGCTTTGGCTTTCACCAAAAGTGTCACCTTTTTATCCGCAGAAAAAATATGTGTTAAACCTGGTAATGATTTTTTTGACGTGTGATTGTATAAATCTGAATATGTTTGTTCAGCAACAATCATTTTATTCATTCGTTCGATTTGATACGCAATCACATGAGATTGTTCGCTATAGCTTTCAGATTTGAATTTATCCATGATGAAATATGTTATCATCACACCAAAAATAAAGGCTACAACGACAAGAATTATTTTCTTTAAATTATTCATTTGCATAATTTGGAGTCAGTGGCGTACCATTCACAATCTGTGCCAAATCTTCTTCTAAATAGCTAGAAACTGGAGATTCTACAATTCTACCAACTTCTTCTTTTTTATTATTATATACGATAATTGTCGGAACGTGCGTCACATTTTTATTAATTTCTTCTCCGTTGAAACTTTTCTTTTGACGATTTACACCAATCACTTTCAAACGATTTTGAGGAAATTTAATATCATCTAAAATTTTGTACAGACGCGGCAATTCACGACGAGAATCTGGACACCAAGTTCCTACAAAAACTTCCAAACGATAATTGCGTAAATCTTTTAAACCTTTCAATTTACTTTTTTCAACTTCGTATGTGTCATATTCTTGATGGTACCAATCCTTAAAATCATCTTCTTCCAACGCTTTTCTAGTGAATTCTCCCGTCAACATTTTCTTCCCATTTTCAGCTGTAATCGTACGATTCAACACTTTATTTTGAGCAAACGATTGCGTAGAAAATCCCAACATTGCAACAAGTGCAATTGCTAATATTTTTTTCATTGTATTTTTAGTTTATAGGTTAAATGTATAAATAATTATGAAATGATTTGCCCATTTTCAACTTTAATTGAGCCAATTTCGAAAGTCGCCAATTGATTCAATAAAGGATAATTTTTGGATGCTCCTTTATAAACTTGTTTTTCAGCATCAATTTCGAGATGACCAATAAATTTTCGCAAATCACCAATTTCAATAATTTTTGCGATTTGCTCTACCGAATTATTTTCTTCGTTGTATTCATCTTCAAAATAAATTCCCAAATCAACAACAGAAGATTTTTCACCATTCAGAATTTGAACATTATGAATCACAACATCCAAATATTTTTGTCCATTTTGAGGAATCGCTAAATATTCATCAAACGGAAAGTTATCTTGCTTAGCTAAAGCATTCAATCCTGCTAAAATAGCCAATGCATTGTATTTTCTTGTTGTATTACGTTGATAATCATTCGGAAAATGTCCCGCTTCAAATAATACGCACGGATAATCCATTTTTGTAAAATTATCCCCAGTAGACATCGGATAGAACTCTGATGTATAACGACCTACATGACCAGGAATTACTTTTTGCAATTCAATATTCATTGCCTGAATAATTCCCATCGTTTTTTCGCGAACTTCGTTTACATCTTCTTCAACATTGTAAGAAGGCGCCAAAAAAGAAAGCGTTGCAGGTTTTGCTGTTTGTCCAACATTGAAAATCGTACGCTGATCATGCAAATTGAATAACGTTTGATAATTTCCTTTCTCCACTTGATTCAACAAAACATGAATTTCTGTTGATTCTTTTGCTAAAAAGTCACGATTAATATCAATTCCAACCGCATTTCTACGTGTATTGACATTTGCACCATCAGGATTTAACATCGGAATAAAATCAATTGTCAATTGAGATAAAATGGTTTGAGCTAATTCAGATTTTTGTTCAAAAAAATTAATCACATCAAACATTGCACGCGTTCCAGAAGATTCGTTTCCGTGCATTTGAGACCAAATCAATAAACGTTTTTCTCCATTCCCGAAACTTAATTTATAAATCTCATTTCCTAAAAAAGATGTTCCAATTTGCTCTTTTTGACTTGATTTTAATGAAAAATAGTGATTTAAAGCTTCAAAATTTAACCATTTCGAATCAAAACCTTCTTGTCTGAAAGTTGAATATTCTTTCTCTAATTGATGAATATCAAACATATTTATTATGTTATACATTTATAATTTCTATGTTATAAATTTTGATTATCAAAATAAATAAAACCATCAATTCGAGTGAAATTCGTTTAGAATTTTGTATCGAGAATAAGGTTTTTGAAGATAAAATATATCTTAATTCTCGATACAATTTTTAAAAATAATCTTTCTAAAAATCACTCGAATTGACGAATTTTAATCCAAAATATACAACATTATTATTTATATTAAATTGATTTCTTGAAAGTTTTGCGACGTTTGTGATTTACAGGATTATATGCTTTCCATAAAACTTGAATACTTTCGTTGTCCGCTAATTCAGGGTTTGTTTCCAAAAATTTGATCCCGTTGTTTCTAAACGTATCAAACATTGCATTAAAAATCAATGCTGTAACTCCCTTTCCTTGAAATTTCGGATCAATTCCAATCAAATAAAATTGAGCAGAATCATTATTTTTACTTGCTTTCATTAAATGCCACCAACCAAAAGGAAAAATTTTACCTTTCGCTTTTTGCATCGCTTTCGAGTAAGAAGGCATCGTAATTGCAAACGAAACCATTTTTCCGTCTTCATCAACAATACAGTTCACAAAATCTGGATTGATAAACGGAATATATTTCTTTTTGTAATATTCTATTTGGTAATCCGCAATTGGCACATAAGTATCCAATTCGCTGTAAGTTTTATCTAACAAATCGAACATTTCGTCGACATACGGAATAATTTCAGAAGTTTTTGTAAACTTCAATTCTCGTAATTTGTAACGTTCTCGAATAATTTTATTAAATTTGATAACCTTTTCTGGCAATTCTGTTGGTGCAGCCAATTCATATTCCACCCACTCATTAGCCGTTTCAAAACCTAATGATTCTAAGTGTTGCGCATAGTACGGAAAATTATATAAACCAACCATTGTAGCCAATTTATCATATCCGAAAGTTAGCAAACCTGCCTTTTCCAAATTCGAAAAACCAACTGGTCCCTCTATATATTCTAATTGATTTTCTTTACCTATTTCCGTGACTTTTGCCAAAAGTACTTTCGTGACTTCGATATCATCAATCATATCAAACCAGCCGAAACGCATTTTACGTTTTTGTTGATTATTGACTTCTTGCCAATTGATAATTGCCGCAACACGTCCCACAATCTTACCTTCTTTTTCAGCAAGAAAATAACGCGCTTCAGCATCTTTAAAAACGGGATTTTTAGAAACATCTAATGTTTCCTTCTCCTCATTAATAAAGGGTGGAACGTAATATTGATTATCCTTATACAAATTCATCGGAAACTTAATAAATGCTTCCAAATCGTGTTTTGATTGTACTTCTATTATGCGAATACTCATAGCTTACAAAGGTAATGAGTTTTGTAATTTCAATTCAAAAATTTTTGAGCAAAATGTCAGTTTTTGTTCATTTTTATATGATTTAATACAGAACTCTGCCAAAAAAACTAACTTTTCTGCTATTTTTGTCTCTATTCACTTATTGGAATACTTTTTGAATTTTGAATAAATATTAAAATTGATTAAAAAATAAAATAGAAAATAGATGACAGGTTATTACATTATTATTGGGTTATTTATGCTGATTAGTTGGTTTGTTAGTAACCGACTGCAAAGTAAATTTAAGTATTATTCGAAGGTACATTTAGCAAACGGAATGTCAGGAAAAGAGATTGCAGAAAAAATGCTTTCTGATAATAATATTCGCGATGTTCGTGTTATCTCTACTCCTGGACAATTGACGGACCATTACAATCCTGCTGATAAAACGGTAAACTTATCGGAAGTTGTTTACCACGAACGAAATGCAGCGGCAGCAGCAGTTGCAGCGCACGAGTGTGGTCACGCAGTACAACATGCGGTTGGTTATAATATGTTGCATTTACGCTCGAAAATGGTTCCAATGGTAAACGTTGCATCTCGCTTAAATCAATGGATTTTGATGTTAGGATTAATCGTGATGGCTTCATCTAAAAATGCAACTTTATTGTGGATTGGTATTTTCCTATTTGCGGTAACAACAGTTTTCGCATTTGTTACTTTACCTGTAGAATACGACGCTTCCAACCGTGCGTTAGCTTGGTTAAAAGGAAACAATATGGTAATGCCAAACGAATATGAAGGCGCAAAAGATTCATTAAAATGGGCTGCAAGAACTTATGTAGTAGCGGCGATTGGTTCATTAGCGCAATTACTTTATTTTGTAATGATGGCAATGGGCGGACGACGAGATTAAAACTTAATTATTATAAAATTAAAAAAATCCCTTCAAAAATTTTTGAAGGGATTTTTTATTATTTCTTATCGTATAATTTATTGTATAAATCTTGATATTTAGCCAAGACATTTTTACGTTTCAATTTTAATGTTGGCGTTAATAATCCATCATCAATTGTCCATTCATCAGGAGTTAATTCAAACTTTTTGATTTGTTCCCAATGTCCTAAACCTTTATTCATTTTTTCAATTTCACGACCTATAATATCTAAAATTGCAGGCTCTTTAATTAAATCTGCCTTCGTTGCAGGTTCAGCAATTCCTTTGATACGTAAATAATCTTTCAACACTTGAAAATTAGGTTGAATAATCGCACAAGGCATCTTCTCTCCTTCTCCAACAACCATTACTTGCTCGATAAAACGAGATTGTTTAAACTTATTTTCAATAATTTGAGGTGCAATATATTTTCCTCCAGAAGTTTTGAACATCTCTTTTTTACGATCAGTAATTTTAAGTAAACCTCTTTCAAGAACTCCAATATCACCCGTTTTGAAATAACCATCTGGTGTGAATGCTTCAGCAGTTTTTTCAGGATCTTTATAATAACCTTGTGTAACGTTAGGACCTTTGACTAAAATCTCTCCATCTTCTGCAATTTTAACCTCGATTCCTTTTAATGGAGCACCAACAGTTCCGATTCCGAAACCATCTTTCTTCATACAATTCACCGAAATTACAGGAGAAGTTTCTGTCAAACCATAACCTTCTAAAATTGGAATTCCAGCACCCCAGAAAATATGATTCAAACGTGCTGCTAAAGGTGCAGATCCCGACACCATACATACTAAATTTCCTCCAACTCCTTCTTTCCATTTACTGAAAACCAAACTTTTCGCGATAGAATGTTTCAACCCAAATAATCCACCTTTTGGATTATAAGGATCGTAATCTTCAACAAGGCTTAAAGCCCACATAAAAATTTTCGTTTTAAGACCTCCTGCAGAAGCACCTGTATTGTAAATTTTATCGTAAACCTTTTCAACTAATCGAGGCACAACCGTCATTACATGTGGTTTGACCTCTTTCATATTATCTCCTAATTTATCGATGCTTTCTGCATACCAAATTCCAATACTCAAATGTTGATACAAATAAATCAACATACGTTCGAAAACATGATTAATCGGAAGAAAACTTAACGCAATCGCATGATTTGGAAAATCTGGAATACGATCAACAGACATTAAAACATCAGAAACGATATTTTCGTGCGTTAATACAACACCTTTCGGACGACCTGTTGTTCCAGAAGTATAAATCAAAGTTGCAATATCAGAAGGTTTTATCATCTCTTTGATACTATCTACTTCATGTTGTGTTGAATTATCTTCACCCAAATCTAAAATTTCTTTATAATTAGGAACTCCAGCAATTTCATCAAAACTATAAATCCCAACCAATGTTGACACTTTATCTTTTACAGCCGCAACCGTATCGTATAAACCTTTATCAGAAACAATGATAAATTTACATTCAGCATTATTTAAGATATAATCAAAATCATCTTCCGAAAGTGTTGGATATAATGGAACGGAAATCGCGCCAACTTGCTGAATACCGATATCACAGATGTTCCATTCGGTACGATTAGTTGAAGTGACTATTGCAATTTTATCTTGTGGCTTGATTCCTAATTGTAATAATCCTCGACTAAATGCATTTGCTTTGCCAACGTATTCTTGCGTAGATGTTTTCACCCAAGTTACGTTCACTTTAGACACCAATGCATCTTCTCGAGGATTATTTTCTAATTGATTTTGCGGAAAATCAAATAATCTTTTTATTTCCATGGTTTTGAATAATTTTCTTAGTTGCAAAATACTAATAAAAAAATTATAATGCAAGCATATAAAATTATTTTAGTGTAAATCTTACACCAATAAAAACATAGAAATTTTATTTATTTAAGACTTATTCTTCATCATCTAACAAAGACATTTCTTGATCATAAAAATCTAAAGCGTCTTCAATTAAATTAGCAATTTCAGTATTAAATTCTTCGTTATCTTCTTCTTCAGAAATATCTTCAAACCATTCAATATCGTCAGTTTCTACATCTAATAAAAATCGAGGATAATCTGTATGTAAAATAAAGATTTTGTCTGGCATTGTAGAGTTATCAGCCAATAAAAATTTTGGTAATTCCATTTTATATGTTTTTTAATTTATCTTCTAAAATTATTTCTGCATTAGGATTTTCCCTAATCATTTTCTTCGTTTGACGATTGTAACGAATCATCAAAAACACTGCCGAAGCTGTTAATCCAGTTCCTAAACCAATCCACATCCCAAATGCTCGCATTTCAAATACAATAGCTAAGACTACACCAATCGGAATTGCGATTAACCAATATGAAATAAACGTTAGAATAGAAGGGATTTTAACATCAGTCATTCCTCTCAAAGCACCTAGTAATACCAATTGTACGCCATCTGACATTTGGAAAAGCGAAGCAATGATTAATAAGGATGCAGCTAAATTGATAACATCTGGATTGTCTAAATAAATTGTTGGTAACTGATAACGGAAAATAATAAACAAAATTCCACACAAAATCATAAATGATAAAACCATTAAAATACAAGACCAACCTGCCTCTCTTAAGGTTTTATAATCTTTTAAACCTAATTGATTTCCGATACGAACCGTTGCTGCAACTCCAATTCCTGTACACATCATAAAAGTTGTGGAAGCTAAATTTATCGCAATTTGATGCGCTGCTAAATTTACTTTTGCTAATTCTTGATCTGCAATAGAATTTGTAAATGTATAACCGCAAACAAAGGCTGCCAAAGAGAATGCACTCATTTCGAAGAAAGAAGTTAACGCGGTTGGAATTCCAATTCCAGCAATTTTTCTGAAAATAGCTTTCTGAAAATTACTTGCCTTAAATTGAACTTCTTGTAATACAGATTTCGTTTTCTTAAAATTAAATAAAACAAGAATTAAGAAAATCATCATTACCAAACGCGCAACGAATGTTCCCCAAGCTGCACCAGCGACTTCTAAACGTGGGAATCCCCAGTTTCCATAAATCCAACCATAATTTAACGTAATATTAATCACGTTACTCAATACAGTTGCAATTGTAACAGGAATCGTTAAAGATAAACCTTCTGATAATTGACGAAACGTTTGAAAAATCATCAACGGTATCATCGAAAATGTCATAATCGTAAGATATGGAATACATTTTTCTACTACATCAGCGGGTTGTCCCATGTAGAACATCAGCGGTTTTAGGAATGTAATCAATAAGAATAAACCGATTGATAACGTAATATTTAAGACCAAACTGTGCGAAAAATAATTTGCAGCCATTTTTTTATCACCTTTCGAATCTTCTGCTGCAATCAATGGTGACAACGCAAAACTAAATCCGAAAGCAAATACTAAAACTGCAAAAAACAATGAATTTCCTAAAGAAGCTGCTGCTAGAGCTGTTTTACCCAAAACCTCATCTTCTATATTATCATATTTTCCACCTAAACCACCAACCATAATGTTATCAATAATGTTGACAGAAATTTGCCCCATTTGAGTAATCATTACAGGAAATGCTAATTTGATATTACGCCTTAAATGCTCTTTTAATTCCAATTTATTCTCTATTTACAATTGCAAAGATACAGCAAAGGTTTTGCTTCTACATTTAGAAATTGTGATGTAATTTAAAATTAATCAATAAAAAAAGACTACTTAAATAAGTAGTCTTTAATATTTATAGAAAATTTTTCTTTTTATTTTGCAACAAATGTTGACGCAATATTCAGTTCATCCATTTGTGTTTGATCAATTGGAGAAGGTGCATCAATCATGACATCGCGACCCGAATTATTTTTAGGGAATGCGATGTAATCACGAATTGTTTCTGAACCATCTAAAATCGATACAAAACGATCAAAACCGAATGCTAAACCTCCATGAGGTGGCGCACCATATTTGAAAGCGTTCATTAAGAAACCAAATTGCGCTTCTGCTTGATCTGGCGTAAATCCTAATAATTCGAACATTCTTGCTTGAACTTCTTTATCGAAAATACGAATAGAACCTCCACCGATTTCATTCCCATTTAAAACTAAATCATATGCATTTGCACGAACTTCACCTGGATTAGTCGCAATTAATTCCATATCCTCTGGTTTTGGAGAAGTAAATGGATGGTGCATCGCGTGATATCTTTCAGATTCTTCGTCCCATTCTAATAAAGGAAAATCTACAACCCATAATGGAGCAAAAACTTCTGGATTACGTAATCCTAAACGCTCTGCGATTTCCATACGTAAAGCCGATAATTGCGCACGAACTTTGTTTGTATTACCAGACATCACCAACATTAAATCTCCTGGTTTTGCGTTCATACGCTCTGCCCAAGCTGCTAAATCTTCTTGCGAATAAAATTTATCTACAGAAGATTTAAATGTTCCATCTTCATTATAACGCGCCCAAACAAGACCAGTTGCCCCAATTTGTGGACGTTGAACCCATTCGATTAATTTATCAATATCTTTACGTGTGTAAGCATTACAACCTTCCGCAGCAATACCAACAATTAATTCTTGTTCATCAAAGATTTTGAAATCTTTTCCTTTAGCTAAGTCTGTGATTTCACCGAATTCCATTCCAAAACGAATATCTGGTTTATCATTTCCATAACGACGCATTGCTTCTGCAAATGTCATACGTGGGAATTGTTCAAATTCTAATCCTTTGAAAGTATGTAATAAATGTTTTGCTAAACCTTCGAAAACATTCATGATATCTTCTTGTTCAACAAACGACATTTCACAGTCAATTTGTGTAAACTCTGGTTGACGGTCTGCACGTAAATCTTCGTCACGGAAACATTTTACAATTTGGAAATAGCGGTCTAAACCTCCTACCATTAATAATTGTTTGAATGTTTGTGGCGATTGTGGTAACGCATAAAATTCACCTGGATTCATACGAGATGGAACCACGAAATCACGCGCACCTTCTGGCGTAGATTTAATTAAAACTGGAGTTTCAACTTCTACAAATTCTTGTGCATCTAAATATTTACGAACTTCCTGCGCAACTTTAGAGCGGAAGATTAATTTTTCTTTTACTGGATTACGACGAATATCTAAATAACGATATTTCATACGGATATCTTCTCCACCATCTGTATTATCTTCGATTGTAAATGGAGGCAATGCAGATTCATTTAAAATTGTAATGTTTTCTGCTAAGATTTCGATATCTCCTGTTGGAATGTTTGGATTTTTTGAAGCTCTTTCGATTACAGTTCCTGTAACTTGAATTACGAACTCACGTCCTAAATGACGAGCAGTTTCAAATAATTCTTTCGAAGAACGTTCTTCATCTAAGATGATTTGTGTGATTCCGTAGCGATCACGTAAATCGATCCACATCATAAAACCTTTGTCACGTAGCGTTGATACCCAACCGCTTAACGTTACTTTTTCATTAATGTTGGCTTGTGTTAATTCACCACAAGTATGAGTTCTAAACATTTGTCGTCAAATTTATAAGACAAAGGTAGAGTTTTGAGGTGAAATAAAGAAGTTATATAACTTTTTTGATGAAATAATTTTAAGAAAAAAGCGATTCAAAATTGAATCGCTTTTTTACTATTATGAATTTTGATTTCTCAACTTACTATGTTTATAACCGTATGTAAAATAAATTGTCAAACCAATTGCGATCCAAATCAAGAAAATCATCCAGTTTTTTAATCCTAATTGTGCCATCATATAAAAACAACATAACATACCTGCAAGTGGAATAATAGAAGTTCTTTTGAAAAACGTTCTAACAACCATAAAAACATAAATCATTAAGAATAGAATCATTGGAATTTTGTGTTTGAAAACATCCCAACCTTTTTCCATCTTCTTATCCTCATAAACTGGCAATTTGCTCAAAGTAGATTTGTATTGTTCTGGTGATAGTTGAGCCAAATAATCATCCAAAAATTCAATTTCAGATCCTGTTAATTCATTAATTGTTGCATAAGAATCTTTTAGTTCTTTTGGCGTTAACGAACTTACAAAATGTTCAACTGGCATAGGTTGCGGTTTATTCGTAAAGAAATCAATCGAATCATCTTTAAACGTTGTTGCGCATAAAAATACAATCACCGCAGTTACAATTGGCATAATGTATTTTGCATTGATAAAAGGCGTTTTAAAATTTCCTCTTTTCGCATTTGGATCAGCATCCATACGAAGTACAGCCGCACAAACCAACACAAAAGCAAACAAAGTTCCGATAGAACAAGCATCAACAACCAATTCTAAATCTGTAAATAAAATAGGAATACCTACAACAAATCCAGTAAAAATAGTCGCAAAAGATGGTGTTTTAAATTTTGGGTGAATAGTAGAAAATTTCTTTGGTAATAAACCATCGCGAGACATTGTCATCCAAATACGAGGTTGCCCAATTTGAAAAACAATAAATACACTCGCCATCGCTACTACAGCCGAAAAAGCAATAATTCCTGCCAACCACTTTAAATCTTGAATTTTATCAAAAACATACGCCAAAGGATCTCCAACATTCAATTCAGAATAATGAACCATTCCCGTAATTACTAAAGCAATCAGCACATATAAAACAGTACAAATAATGATAGACGCAAAAATTCCACGAGGCAAATCTCGCTTCGGATCTTTACATTCTTCCGCAGTTGTGCTAATCGCGTCAAACCCAATATAAGCGTAAAAAACAGACGAAACTCCAGCCAAAACGCCTCCTACTCCATTCGGTGCAAAAGGATTCCAATTATCTGGATTCACATAAAAAGCGCCAACCACAATTACCAAAAGCACCACTGCTAATTTTAACACAACCATTGCGTTACTTGCTTTTCTCGATTCATTAATACCGCGATAAACCAAAGCTGTAATCAAAAAAGTAATGATTAATGCAGGAATATCCACCACTAAATTGAATCCTAAATATGGTGCATCTTTGAAAGCTAAATATTTTGGGATTTCTTGTGCATAAGGCGAATTCGCAATTCCTTCTAATGTTTTACCTTTCGCTAATTCATTCGAAACAAATTCAAAACCTTCTCTCGCCGTAAAATAATCCATTGTCATCCATTCTGGCAGATGTAATCCCATTCCGGAGAGCAAGGTGGTAAAATAATCACTCCACGAAATCGCGAGCACAATATTCCCAATCGCATATTCCATAATCAATGCCCAACCAATTACCCAAGCAAATAATTCTCCAAATGCAACATAGCTATAGGTATACGCACTACCCGAAACAGGCACTAACGAAGCAAATTCTGCATAAGCAAAAGCTGTAAAACCACAGGCAATTGCCGTAAAAATAAAAAGGAAGATAACTGCTGGACCGCCCTCGAAACTTGCTCGACCAATGGTACTAAAAATACCAGCTCCAACAATTGCGGCGATACCAAAACCTGTTAAATCTCGAACACCTAAGGTTCTTTTCATTGTAGACGTGTTCTTTGCAGACTCTGCTAAAATGGATTCGACAGATTTTTTTCTGAATAATTGTGACATAATTTATTTAAAAACGGGCAAATATAAAAAAGACAATCCCAAAATCGGATAGAATCCGTATAAATATTGGTTTTTTATTCAAATTTTCTTTTTTATTCTGCTTGGTTAGATTAATTTTAAATTTAATTCAAAAAATTAACATGAAACAATTTTTATTTGCAATTGCTTTAGCTGCTACTTTAGTAAGTTGTGATTCTACAAAACCAATTTCTCAGGAGAAATATCAAAAGAGTCTTGTAAAATATACAGATAAAATTTCTGAAGCTGAATTAAAAAAACAGCTTTACATCATTGCTGCGCCTGATATGGAAGGTAGAAATGCTGGAACTGAAGGCGAAATAAAAGCGGGAAACTATATCTCTAATTATTACAAAGAATTAGGAATTAATGGACCAAATAATAATTATTTCCAAATTATTCCTGCTGGAACTTTTAACCGAGTAAAAGGTCAAATGAGAAATGTGATGGGATTCATCAAAGGATCAGAAAAACCAGAAGAAATTGTGGTGATTTCGGCACATTATGATCACGAAGGAATAAAAGATGGAAAATTATATGCTGGTGCTGATGATGATGGTTCTGGAACTGTTGCTGTAATGGAAATTGGTCGTATTTTCCGCGAAGCTGAGAAGAAAGGAATTCGTCCAAAACGTTCGGTTTTATTGCTACATGTTTCTGGTGAAGAAAAAGGATTATTAGGTTCTAAATATTATTCAGAACATCCAATTTTTCCTCTTGCAAACACAGTTGCAAATGTTAACATTGATATGATTGGTCGAGTAGACTACGAACATAATGAACAAACAAGAGACTTTGTTTATGTAATTGGTTCTGAAATGTTGTCTTCTGATTTACACAAAGCTGTTTTAGCAGCAAATGATGGATTAGGAATTAATTTAGATATGCGTTACAATACGCCAGATGATCCAAATCGTTTTTATTACCGTTCTGACCACTATAATTTTGCGAAACATAACATTCCGTCTGTTTTCTTCTTTAATGGTGTGCACGATGATTACCACAAACCAGGCGATACACCAGACAAAATTGAATATGATTTATTGACGCGTCGTACAAAATTAGCTTTCAATACAATTTGGATTTTAGCAAACGTCGAAAATAGACCAGTTGTAGACAAAGAATCTCCTATGCCTTCTACAAGATAAATATAAAAAGTATACATTAAAAAATCCCTTGAATTCAAGGGATTTTTTGCTTTATAGATTTTTCTTTCTTATAAAGATAAAGTAACTCAACCCTAAAAAGAAAATATTGTATATAAGGTTGATATAATCTAATCTTTCTAAAGATGCTATTTGATTCATTAAGTTATCAAATGATTTTGGAGAACTTGAATAAGGAATGAAATCTGCAAACTTTTTACTACTAATCACAGAACAAAAAACAGTTACAAATAGAGAAAAACCTACTGGATAAATAAAACTTCTGAAGAATAAACTCAAAGCAAATTGTATCATAGATACAGCTAAACATCCAATCCATAATTTGAAAAAAGTGTAAAAAGCAATTTCTCTAAAATCAAAATTCTGAAAACCATAATTTGGTGAAATAAATTGTAATAAATATCCACTTAATAGAAAAAACACATAAGCCCCAACAACAGAAAAACTGACTATAATTAAAATAAATAAAGCTTTGGCTAAATAAATTTTAGCATGTGAAATGGGCAGTGTAAATAACAATTTATAATTGTTGTTCTTATATTCTACATCGCAACATGAATGCACAAACACAGCAATTAAAACTGGAAATAGCATATAGAAAAACATAAAAACATATCGTCCTAAAAAACCGTACCACGGATTCAAAGCAATAGGTTCCATTGGTACTTTATAAATTAAATAGAAAAAAACACCTAAAACGACTAAAGTTGGTAAAAATAATACACCAAAAATTTCTTTGTTTTTTGATAATTTATATCGTTCGGAAGCAAATGCTTTATAAAATGTATTTGTCATTTTAGTGTTGAATTAGGTTAATAAAAATTTGTTCAAGATTAGCTGTTTCAGACTGAACATCATAAATTTTAATGTTATGCTGAATTAATTGTTGTATTTTTTGATGAAAATCATCATCGTTTTCAATTTCAAAATGCATGACGTTATCTTCAATTATTACATTTTCAAAAAGTTGTTTTGCTTTCTCTGCATCATTTATTTTTATAGCAACTTTACGAACAACATTCCCAAGTAATTCTTCTTTTTTGCCTTCAAAAATCATCTTTCCTCCTTCTATAATTCCAATATGCGTAGCAACTCGTTCTAATTCACTTAAAATATGACTTGACAAAAAAATCGTTTTACCTGATGCATTCAACCTCAAAAACAATTCGCGCATTTCATAAATTCCTTGTGCATCCAATCCATTAAGAGGTTCATCTAAAATCAAAATTTCTGGATCATGAAAAATCGCTATTGCAATTCCCAAACGTTGTTTCATTCCCATCGATAAATCAGATGTTTTATAATGTTCCGCGTACAACAAATCAACCAAATCTAACACTTCACTAATTCGCTCCTCACCTTTTTGGTAAATTACATCTAAGTATTTTAGATTTTCATAAACAGTCAATTTTGTGTAAAAACAAGGCGCTTCAATCAAATTACCTGTTAAAGCATGAATCTTAATAGGATGTTTTTTGATACTCAACTCATTCAAGAAAATAGTATCTTCATTCGAATTCAATAATCCTAAAAGCAATTTTATTGTTGTCGATTTTCCTGCTCCATTTCGCCCCAAATAGCCATAAATACTTCCTTTCGGAACATTAAGATTAACTTGATTTAATATTTGTTTTGACCCGAAACTAAAATTCAAATCTTTTATTTCTATACTTTTCATTATTTCTCTTCTTTTAGTGGTGTTGGTTCTTGATTAACATCGATGTAAAAAATTCCATCTACAAAGTCACTCCATTTTGCTTTTACATTCATTCCTTGATCTATAACTGAATAATACTCAGATTTTAGTGCAGATTGATTCGGAATTTGACTAAAATCTAAAAAGAAATAAGGCTGATTAAGTTGATGAAATGCATTCTCTACCGCATATTTATTAGGTGTATTAATTATTTGTTTCAGAGGATTATAAACGCCATACGAAGTAAAACCAATTGCATACGATTGGTTCTTGTATTTTTCTTTGATATATTGTCCCAATGGTTTAAAATTATTCGGATAATATTTTTTGTAAGCATGTACATTCGCCGACCAAATAATTACTTTCTGATTTGGATAAAGAGAATCCAATTGATAAATTAAATTCTCTATCATCAAAGAATCTCTAAAATTCATACTTTCCTTAGTTCCAGATTTATACATCAAATTTTTCTGAATATGGTTTTTAATATCTTTCAGATAACGTGAATAGATTTTAGTTTCTTCAGTTTTTGGAAGCCTTGATATTCGTAATGAAATCGATTGTAACTCTTTAAGGAGTTGAGTAATTTCATTTTTTTTATATGTAGCTTCAGTAAATTTTTTATATCTAAAAATTGTAAGATTATCAATATTTTGATTTAAAAAAGGGTAATCATATAAAGATATATTTTGATTCGCTAAAAACTCTCTTAATAATTTTATACGTCTTAAATACCCATTATTTAAAATTTCTGTCAGTAAATCACCAGAATATTGCATATCAAAACCACCTAATGTGATTGGATTATTTGTTTTCTTAGTTTGTAAATAATAGTTATTTAGAGGTTGAGTTTCTTTATTATCCCACCAAAAATTAAACATACCAAGTCCCGCAATCGAATCTTTTCCAACACCTAAAGTTCCTTTTTCCATTTCTTGGTTGGTTATCCACATATCATATTGTCCAGCTTCGTACAAGACAACATTGTAATCCAAATTTTCGTGCAAATACTTTATCAAGCGTGATTTGGCTTTAAAAGTTTGTCCATCTTGATGTATACCTTCACCCAAAAAAACAATACGATTATCTTTTAACATCATTTTCAAAAATTCTAAATCCTGATTATTTTGTTCAGTCATTTCAATCGAATTTATTGGATGTTTATATTGATTTGTTTCAGCGATTATCTTCTCTGAGTCATCATTGAAAGTTTTCTTGAAAACAAAAACATTCAACAATACTGCACTGAGTAAAGTCAAAATTGTAAATAGTGTTAATTTCTTCATGAATCATTAGTGTTATTTAAAAATAGTATTTTTCGTATTACATCACGTTTTTATTTTTTCATTTATAATAATATGATTCATAAAAAAATAAAAAGGTTGGTTGAGAATCAAAAAAATTTAAAACTTCTTTAATAAAACTATATTGTCGCAATTCCGTAACTTTGAGGAACAATAAAAAACAAACAATGAATAACGATATTCTTAATTTGGAACCAAAAGCAATCTGGAAAAACTTCTCAGCATTGAATTCAGTTCCAAGACCTTCTAAGAAAGAAGAAAAAGTACGTCAGTTCATCATCAAATTTGGTGAAGATTTAGGTTTACCTGTCGAAACGGACGAAGTAGGAAATGTTTTAATCAAAAAAGCTGCTTATCCAGGAATGGAAGACCGTAAAAAAGTGATCATGCAATCGCACTTGGATATGGTTTGTCAAAAAAATAACGATGTAACATTCGATTTTGAAACACAAGGAATTGAAATGTACATTGAAGATGATAAATTTGTTACAGCAAATGGAACAACTTTAGGTGCAGATAACGGAATTGGAGTTGCGACAATTATGTCTATTTTAGAATCGAAAGATATTCCTCATCCAGCTATTGAAGCATTTTTTACAATTGACGAAGAAACTGGAATGACTGGTGCTTTAGGTTTGAAAGCTGGATTCTTATCTGGGAAAATCTTGTTGAACTTAGATACCGAAGAAGATGATGAATTAGACATTGGTTGCGCTGGTGGTGTTGATGTAACGGCGACAAAAGCTTACACTACAGAAGCTACTAACGGAACTGCTTTTACCTTAACATTAAAAGGTTTGAACGGTGGACACTCTGGAATGCAAATTCACGAAGGTTTAGGAAATTCGAACAAATTGATTGTTCGTTTATTAAATGCTGCAACTGAATTTGGTTTACAAATCGCGCACATGGAAGGTGGAAGTTTACGTAACGCTATTCCTCGCGAATCTTGGGCTAAAGTTGTGATTCCTGCGGATAAAGTAGATGCTTTCAAAGCGTCTTACGAAACTTTACGTACAGAAATCATTGAAGAATACGAAACAAAAGAGCCTAAAATGGTAATTACACTAGAACCAACTGATGCAACTGATGCAATGTCAGCACAAGATTCTAAAGTTTTTGTTCAAACAATTATGGCAGCTTTCAATGGTGTTTACAGAATGAGTCCAGATGTTGAAGGTTTAGTAGAAACATCTAACAATGTGGCTCGCGTAGAAGTTATTGACGGAAACGCTCGTGTTTTATGTTTAACGCGTTCTTCTATAGAATCAGGTAAAGAAGCATTAGCACAAACATTAAAAGCTGGTTTCGAATTAGGTGGTTTTGAGGTTAAATTCTCTGGTTCTTACCCAGGTTGGAAAGCAAATACTCATTCTGAAATTTTAGAATTGATGAAAGGAATTTATGTTTCAAAATTTGGAGAAGAACCAAAAGTTGTGGCTTGCCACGCAGGTTTAGAATGCGGAATTATTGGAACAAATTATCCAGGTTTGGATATGATTTCTTTTGGTCCAAACATCTCTGGTGCTCACTCTCCTGACGAAAAAGTAGAAATTGCTTCTGTACAAAAATTCTGGGATTATTTATTAGATATTTTAAAAGATATTCCAAACGATGGTCCAGTTAATTACAGCTGTGCAAATTCAAAAAATATATAATTTAAGCTGAAAACTTAATCTAAAGACCACTTTTGCAAGTGGTCTTTTTTTACAATAATACTTTTTAAACAATTCTTTTAATCAAATTAAAATTTTTCTATAATTCTATTTATTTCAGAAAAAAAATCATTAATCATTCATAAGATTAAAAAACAATTATTTACAATTTTATCACCTTATTTTTACTTCTTCAAATAAGCATAATCATTTAATAATCTAGACTATATTTGTTTAACACGTGATTAAAAATGCTTATTGAAAAATGAATCTTATAACAAAATACAGTAAAGTTATTGTTTCTGCACTTGTTGTTCAGACAACTTTTGCACAAATAAATCCGCCAATTGAAAATCCTTTTACTCATAATTTAGGGGGCTTCAATTACGGAATGAAAGATTCTCCAGACGGTAACGAATGGGAATCGCCAATGAATTTATCCTTCAACAAAGAATTACCTAAAAGCTATTTTTTCTCTTTTGAGAATCAAAATCAAGCTGTAAAACTTTTACCAGAAAATAGTCCATATTGGATGAATTTGAATGGTACTTGGAAATTTAATTGGGTAAAAAACCCAAACGAAAGACCGAAAAATTTTTACGAAAACAATTTTGATACCTCTTCTTGGGCTGATGTTCCTGTCCCGATGAGTTGGAATATTTTTGGAATTCAGAAAAATGGAGATTTAAAATATGGTGTTCCAATTTATGTCAATCAAAAAGTTATTTTTCAGCATGCTGTAAAAGTTGATGATTGGAAAGGCGGTGTAATGAGAGAGCCTAACAAAGATTGGACAACATATATTTATAGAAATGAAGTTGGTTCGTATAAACGTACATTCGATGTTCCTAAAAATTGGGATGGACGTGATATTTACATGAATTTTGATGGAGTAGATTCATTTTTCTACTTATGGATTAATGGAAAATATGTTGGTTTTTCTAAAAATTCTAGAAATTTAGCTTCATTTAACATTACACCTTATCTAAATAAAAAAGGTGAAAATTCTGTAGCAGTTGAAGTCTATAGGAATTCTGACGCTTCATTCTTAGAAGCACAAGATATGTTTAGATTGCCAGGAATTTTTCGTACAGTTTCATTAACATCAAAACCGAAAATCCAAGTTAGAGATTTGGTTGTAATTCCTGATGTAACGAATAACTATAAAGATGATGAACTAAATATTTCGGCTGATATTAGAAATTTATCAAATAAAGTCGCAAAAGGTTATAAAATTGCTTATACACTTTATCAAAATAAATTATACAGCGACGAAACTGAAAAAATTGCAACAACTGAATATATTATCAATTCTGATGCAGTTACAATCAATCCTAATTCTTCATCTATTTACAAACTAAAACTAAAACTAAAGAATGCAAATCTTTGGTCAGCAGAGCGTCCTTATCGTTATACGTTAGTTGGAGAATTAAAAGATGTAAAGAACAAAACAATCGAAACAGTTTCGACGAATGTAGGATTTAGAAAGGTTGAAATTAAAGATACAAAAGCTGAAGATGATGAGTTTGGTTTGGCTGGACGTTATTTCTATGTAAATGGAAAAACAGTAAAACTGAAAGGTGTTAACCGCCACGAAACAAATCCTGAAAAAGGAAAAGTTGTGACACGTCAACAGATGGAAGAAGAAATTAAGTTGATGAAACGTGCAAATATTAACCATGTTCGTAACTCACATTATCCAGATGATCCTTATTGGTATTATTTATGCGACAAATATGGGATTTATTTAGAGGACGAGGCCAATGTAGAAAGTCACCAATATTACTACGGTGAAGCTTCAATCTCTCATCCAAAAGAGTGGAGAGATGCGCACGTGGCACGTAATGTAGAGATGGTTCATGCAACAATCAATCATCCTTCTATCGTTATTTGGTCTTTAGGAAATGAGGCTGGTCCTGGAAATAATTTTGTTGAAGCCTACAATGCAATCAAAAAAATTGATACTTCTCGTCCTGTTCAATACGAGCGAAATAATGCAATTGTTGATATGGGATCTAATCAATACCCTTCTATCAATTGGGTTCGTGGTGCTGTACAAGGAAATTATAAGTTAAAATATCCTTTCCATATTTCTGAATATGCGCATGGAATGGGAAATGCAGCTGGAAATCTGATAGATTATTGGGAAGCAATGGAATCTACCAACTTCTTTATGGGAGGTGCTATTTGGGATTGGGTTGACCAAGCAATGTATTATTATGATAAAAAGACAGGCGAAAAATTCTTCGCTTACGGAGGTAATTTCGGGGATAAACCAAATGACGGAACGTTTGTAAACAATGGATTAGTTTTCGCTGATTTAAAGGAAAAACCTTCTTACTGGGAAGTTAAAAAAGTCTATCAAAATGTTGGTATAAAACCTGCAAATATCTTGAATGGTGAAATCGAAATTTTTAATAAAAATTATTTCATTTCGTTAGAAGATTACACGCCAGAATGGGCTTTATACGAAGATGGAATCGAAATTGAAAGAAGTACAGCTTTTATTGAGCCTAAAAAAATCATTAGTCCTCGCGAAAAACAAATCGTTCGTTTACCAATTAATCAATCAAAATTAAAACCTACATCAGAGTATTTTGTAAAAATTCAATTCAAGCAAAATCATGATCAATTGTGGGCGAAGAAAGATTATGTTCAAATGGAAGAACAAATTTTTGTGAAAGCTGCAGAACAAATTCCGACAATTCAAGAAGTTCAAAAAACAAATCAAATTACCATAACAGATTCAGAAAAACTAAAAACAATTAGTGGAAATGGTTTCGCTGTAAAATTTGATAATCAAACTGGAACTATTTATAGTTTAAATTATAATAACCAAACGATTATTAAAGATGGTGACGGTCCAAAATTAGATGCTTATCGTGCACCAATGGATAATGACAACTGGGCGTATCAGCAATGGTTTCAAAAAGGTTTACATAATTTAAAACACAAAGTTTTATCATCAACTTCTTACACAAGAAAAGATGGCGCAATTGTATTATCGTATGTTGTAGAATCACAAGCGCCAAATAGCGCATCACTTTTAGGAGGTACTTCTGGAACATATAAGATCGAAGAACACAAAGACCAAGTATTTGGGGAAAATGATTTCAAATTTACTTCAAATCAAGTTTGGACGATTTATCCAGATGGTTCAATCGAATTATCGTCAAGTATTACTTCAAATGACGAATCGCTTGCTTTAGCGCGTTTAGGTTATGAATTGAAATTACCAGAAAATTTGAGCAATTACAACTATTACGGACGCGGTCCGATTAATAATTATGCAGATCGTAAAACCGCTCAGAATATTGAATTTCATAAAAGTACAGTGAAAGATCAGTTTGTACCGTGGCCAAATCCGCAAAGTATGAGTAATAATGAGGAAGTTAGATGGAGTTCTTTAACTGATACTTCTGGAAATGGGGTTGTTTTTGTAAGCAAAGATTTGATGTCAACTTCTGTTTTGCCTTGGAGCGAATTAGAATTAACGCAAACGCCTCATTTCTATCAATTACCAAAAAGTAATGGAACGTATATGCATTTAGATGCTGGTGTTACAGGGCTTGGAGGAAATAGTTGTGGGCAAGGACCACCATTAGAACAAGATCGTGTAAAACCAAACGCAACAACTTTTGGATTTATTATTCGTCCTGTTCAAAGCAATAATTATTCAACGCAAGCAAAAGTAAAAGGAGCAGGAGATTCTCCACTTCTTATTACACGAAACAAAATTGGGGAAGTTACAATTTTGAGCCAAAATCAACATGCAGATTTGTATTACAAAATCGGGAATGGAAAAGAAACGAAGTATACAGAACCTTTCAAATTGAGAGATGCGAATACAATTGTTACTTGGGATAAAAATAATCCGAACATTAAAGTTTCTTCAAAATTTACTAAAATAGAAACGATTCCGTTACAAGTTGTTTTTGCTTCAAGTCAAGAAACTGGAGAAGGAGATGCTGCAAATCTTGTAGATCGTAATCCAAGCTCTATTTGGCATACGATGTATTCTGTCACTGTTGCGCAATATCCTCATTGGGTTGATTTTGATGCAGGAGAATTCAAGATGATTAAAGGATTTACATATTTACCTCGTCAAGATGGAGCTAATGGAAATATAAAAGATTATAGAATTCAGATTAGTTTAGACGGAAAAAATTGGAGTAACCCTATCAAAGAAGGTTCTTTCGAGAAAAACACTAAACTGCAAACAATTTTGTTCGACAAACCAATTCGCGGAAGATATATCCGTTTCACAGCTTTAAGTTCTCAGAATGGACAAGATTACGCTGCTGGATCCGAATTTGGAGTTTTAGTTAACTAACATTTTTACTCATAGTTTTTTCAAAAGGAATTCATATCATACAAAATGGTATGAATTTCTTATTTTTATACCTCACATCAATTTAACATCAAACCAAAATGTCATCAAATCGATATCCTCAACGCATTGTTTGCTTAACCGAAGAAGGAACTGAAATTATGTATAACATTAACGAACAACATCGTTTAGTAGGAATTAGTGGTTTTACCTATCGTCCGCCACAAGCAAGAAAAGAAAAACCTAAAGTTTCAACTTTTTTAGATGCTAAATTTGAAGATATCATCAATTTGAAGCCAGATTTTGTTGTAGGATATTCTGATTTACAAGCTGATATTGCAGCAGAATTAATTAGAAGAGGAATTAATGTTTTTATTTTTAATCACCGAACAGTTGATGAAATTTTAAATATGATTGTGCAATTTACTTCATTGATTGGTTGTCAAGATAAAGGATTAAAATTAGTCGAATTTTACGAAAAGAAACTCGAAGAAGTAAAACAACAAGCAACTCTTCTTCCCTATCGCCCAACAGTATTTTTTGAAGAATGGGACGAACCAATTATTTCGGGAAGCGCTTGGGTTAATGATTTGATAGAAATTGCTGGTGGAAAATTAGCTTTTCCAGAACTCAAAAATAAAGCTTTAGCTAAAGATCGTATTTTGTTGGATGAACAAGTGATTGAACGAAATCCTGATATTATTATCGGTTCGTGGTGTGGTAAAATGTTCAAACCCGAAAAAGTAAAACAACGAATTGGTTTCGAAAACGTAAAAGCTATTCAACAAAATCATTTATACGAAATAAAATCTGAATTGATTTTACAACCTGGTCCTGCTGCTTTAACCGATGGTTTGGATAAAATTGTGGAGATTATTACAAATTATAAATAAATATATGGATCCGGATTTTTTAATTTTGTATACTAAAGTAATTTTAGTCCTTCACTTCGTATTCGATATTTTATTATTAATTATTTCTATTGTTGCTCACGGAAAAAAAATAAGTTTTAGTAATTATCTAATTTTCATAACAATTTCTATATTACTATTATCAATAATAAGATTATCTATAAAAGAATATCTTGGTGTTTCAATTTATGAACTAAATATAGTAACAAATATTCTCGAAAAACTTTTATACATAGCATTCGGAATTATATTAATAATTGGAATTTCTAAATTAAAAATCAATAAAGAAGAAGAATAAAAATCCCGCTGAAAGCGGGATTTAATTTATTGTATAATATTGACTTCTCTAACCAATGTTACGCCATATTTGGCTTTCACATCTTCTATAATTCGTTCAGACAAATCATATATTTCGCGTCCTGTTGCATTTCCATAATTCACCAAGACCAAAGCTTGTTTGTCGTGAACTCCCGCATCTCCAAAACGTTTTCCTTTCCAACCTGCGTGTTCTATTAACCAACCAGCAGCTAATTTTACACCTAAATCAGTTTTGAAATGAGAAATTTCTGGATGAAGTTTTTCAATCTCAGCAAATTCTTCATTCGAAATCACAGGGTTTTTAAAGAAACTTCCCGAATTCCCTATTTGCGAAGGATCTGGTAATTTACTTTGACGAATTTTGATCACAGCTGCACTAATTTCTTGAATCGTTGGATCAAAAATTTGCTCCTTTTCCAATTCAGATTTTATTGCACCATAATCAACATGAAGTTTATGATTTTTCTTTGTCAGTTTAAACGTAACTGCCACCAAGACATATTGACCTCTCAATTCATTTTTAAAAACAGATTCGCGATAACCAAACTGACATTCTTCATTTGTAAAAGTACGTTCATCACCCGTTTCCAGAACTAATGTCTGAACTTCTTCGATATAATCTTTTACCTCTACGCCATACGCACCAATATTTTGCATCGGTGCAGTACCAACATTTCCAGGAATCAACGAAAGATTTTCTAATCCTCCGAAATCATTTTGCAACGTCCATTCAACAAAATTATGCCAATTCTCGCTTCCTTGCGCTTTTACATACACAAAATCATCATCTTCATTGATAATTTCGATTCCTTTCAAATTCAGTTTTAACACAATTCCAGGGAAATCGTCTACAAAAAGCATATTACTTCCTCCTCCTATAAATAAAATAGGTAAATCTTTTTGACGACGAAAAACCAAAACTTTTCGCAAATCTTGAATAGTTGCAACATCAGCAAAATATTTTGCTTTCGCTTCTATTCCAAATGTGTTATATAATTTTAATGAATAATTTTCGATGATTTCCATCTTCGTATTTTTCTTATGATCTAATTGTTCCTGGATATTGTTCTAAAGCTTCTTTCAAAATTTCGACAGAACGAACCAAATCTTCTTCTTTCAAAACATAAGCCAAACGAACTTCTTGAATTCCTGAATTTGGAGTTGAATAAAATCCTGCTCCTGGTGCCAACATTACTGTTTCTCCATTTGATGAGAAAGATTCTAATAACCAGATTGCAAATTTTTCTGCACTATCTACAGGTAATTGAATCATACAATAAAATGCTCCTTTTGGATTTGGACAAACAACACCTGGAATTTGTTGTAAACCTTTTACCAAAGTGTTGCGACGTTTTAAATATTCTGTACGACAATCTTCAAAATAAGTTCCTACGTTTCTGTGTGCTAATGTTGCAATGTACTGAGAAATTTCAACTGGACTTAAACGCGCTTGAGCATATAACATCGCAGCTTTTAAGAATTTCTCGTTACGTGTAATCAAAGCTCCAGAACGTGCTCCACATAAAGAAAAACGTTTCGATTCAGAATCAATTACAATTGCATTATCTTTCAGTTCTGGGAAACTTAAAACAGATGTAAATTCTTCTTCAGTATATAAATATTCAGCATAAACTTCATCCGCAATTAAATAGATATCATGTTTAAGAACTAATTCTTTCAATTGATTTAATTCTTCTTTCGAATATACATATCCAGTTGGGTTTCCAGGATTACAAATTAAAATTGCACGTGTTTTATCCGTAATTTTTTTCGCAAACTCCTCAACAGATGGTAAAGCAAAATTATTTTCGATTGTAGATGGAACAGGAACAATATTTACATCATTTTCACATGTAAATCCGTTATAATTTGCATAAAAAGGTTCTGGAATAATAATTTCATCACCTGGATTTGCAATAATTCCGAAAATAAATAATAAAGCTTCAGAACCTCCTAATGTTGCAATAAAATTCTCTGGCGTTAATTCAATTCCACGATTTGTAAAATAATCTGCCAAAGCTTGGCGATATTCCAACGTTCCTTCTGAGTGCGTATAAGAAATAATGTTTGAAGGAAAATTTTTCAATCCTTCTAAAACAGCTTTTGGTGACTCAATATCAGGTTGTCCAATATTTAAGTGATAAACTTTCGTTCCTCTTTTTTTCGCTGCATCTGCGTATGGCACCAACTTTCTGATTGGAGAAGCTGGCATATTTTGTGATTTTTCAGATAATATTAACATTTATTGTAATTTTTTAAATTTGATTTGAATTCTTTGGTATTGTTTTTGTAATTTTAAAGTGTAAATATAAAAAACGTTTAATCTCAAAAAAAACTTTATTATGAGTAAATTAAATAATGCAACTAAATTATTAGCAGGTTTAGCAATCGGAACAGCAATCGGAGCAGTAGTAGGTTTATTATATGCACCAGAATCAGGGAAAGACACTCGCAAAAAATTAAAAAAAGAAGCTGACAAATACAAAAAAGAGTTAGACAAATACGCGAATGATTTTTCTGATAAAGCGAAAAAAACGAAAAAAGAATTAGAAGCTAAATTAGATGAAGTAAAATCAAAATTAGTTGAGCAAAAAGATGAGTTTGTTTCTAAAGCAAAAGAAGCTGGAAAAGATTTAAAATCTAAAGCAAACCAAACAAAAGAAGATTTAAAAGACGAGTTTCAAGAAAACGTAGGAGTTTAATTTCTTCGAAACACAACATTCCTTAAAATTTATAATTAACTTTGTCTTAAATAAATCAATTTTATGTTTAATGAACTAAAAGTTTATATTAATAATAGAATAACTTTAGCAAAATATGATCTCGTAGATTCGCTGAGCAACATGCTGGCGAGCGGTATTTATATATTAATTATTGCTGTATTTTCTTTGTTTATATTATTATTAGGAAGTTTAGCATTAGGATTTATTTTAGGAGGTTATTTTAATGATATAGGATTAGGTTTTCTTACTGTAACTGGAATTTATTTCTTAATGATGGTTCTTTCTATTTTATTTAGAAAGAAATTAAAACTTTTCTTGACAAATATTGCCGTAGAAAACGCTATGGAAGCCATGTCTAACCACGATGATGAAGACGACGATGAAGAATAAAGAACAAATATCTGCGATAAAAAATTTAGACGATTTGCGAATGGCAAAGCGTAAACTAAAATTGCAAATGAAAGTTGCTGAAAATAAGCACGATAATTCATTTGTAAACAAAGCAGTAAGTCTTGTAACAAATTTAAAATCTGATACAAGTTTCACTTCTTCTAAAGTTGAAAGCGCATTAAATTGGGTTGGAGATAAAGCTTCAAAAAAATATCCAATGAAAGGGATTACAAAAATTGTAATATCTGGATTGATTATGATAGCGGTTCCAATCATTACGAGTAAAATTCAGGAATACATAGAAGAAAAATTATAAAATTATTTGATAATAAAAAGACCACTTCGTTTGAAGTGGTTTTTTTGTGTGTGTTAATTTTAAGCTCGACTAATATTTTTCGTGAAAATATTCGTTTGGTATAATCGTTTTATTCTTTTTATCGATAGCTTCTTGATTTCGCAATTCCACACGACGTATTTTTCCTGAAATTGTTTTTGGTAAACTCTCCACAAACTGTACAATACGCGGTATTTTATAACGTGCTAAATGCTCTTCTGTATATCTAAAAATATCTTTCGCTAATTCTTCCGACGCTTTATGACCAGGCGCTAAAATCACAAAAGCTTTTACAGCATTACTGCGTAAATCGTGCGGACTAGCGACAACTGCAGCTTCCATAATTGCATCATGCTCCAACAAAACACTTTCTACTTCAAATGGTCCTACACGGAAATCAGACGCTTTTATCACATCATCATCACGCCCAACAAACCAAACATAGCCGTCTTCGTCCTTATAAGCTTTGTCTCCAGTATAATATAATCCATGTTTGAAAACTTTCATCATTTTATCTTTCTGAATCAAATAAGTTTTGAAAATTCCATTGATGGTTTCTTCATTATGCACAACACAAATATTTCCTTCTTCGCAATCTTGCACAATATTTCCATCATCATCTGCAATCACAATATCATACAAAAATGCAGGTTTACCCATCGATCCGTATTTAATCTTCTCATTTGGCAAATTCGCTATCATGGCAGTAGATTCTGATTGTCCGTAACCATCACGAATCGTAATTCCTGTGCCTTCTTTCCAAACATCAATAATTTCAGGATTAAGAGGTTCACCAGCTGCAACACATTGACGAAGTTTGAAATCATAACTTTTCAAATCTTCTAAAATAAATACACGTAAAGCTGTTGGCGGCGCGCAAAAGGTTGTTACACCCAAATCTTGAATAGTTTGTAATTGTTCTTTCGGAACAAATTTATCTGCATGATAACCCAAAATTGTCGCACCCATATTCCACGGAGCAAAGAAACTACTCCAAAAAAATTTCGCCCAACCTGGTTGAGAAATATTGTAATGCAAATCGCCTTTTTTCATTCCTACCCAAGAAGATGTCGTGAAACCTCCAAGCGGATAAGTGTAATGCGAATGCACCACAACTTTCGGCATTCCTGTCGTTCCTGAAGTAAAGAAATAGAATAAATCATCGTCAGGATTTGTATCTGCAGCCTCAGCTTGTGTAGATTCTTTCCATAACTCATTGATATTTGTCCAACCTTCTCTCTCGCCTTCTGTAATTAATTTTACCTTGATCTTTTTATCAAATTTTGCTTCTGCTTCATCTATTTTCGATGCATTTGCTTGATCTGCTAAAGCAACTTCTGGAAAAGAAGACTCGAATCTAAATGTTAAATCTCTTGCTTCTAAGGTTGTTGCGGCTGGAATAATAATTAATCCGCCTTTGATAGAAGCCAAATAACCAATCCAAGTAATCGGTAATAATGGAACTTGAGAAAACATTTTGTCTCCTTGTACAATTCCTTTGTTTCTTAAATAGTTTAAAAATTGATTGTATTTATCAGCTAAATCCTGAAAAGTATAATTATCTCGTTCTTCATTATACTTCCAAATTAAACCTTTTTGAGTTCCTAATTGAGCGACATTATAAAGCTCAAAAATATCCTTCACCCAATTGAATTTTTCTGGCTTAAAAATTTTAATTTCTTTTAATTGCGTATAATTCTCTTTTTCGATGGATAATCGAATAGAGTTAAACAATTCTTGTACTGTCATTTATTTGTGGTTTTGAATAAATATAGAAAAATTATTTATTTAAACAGAAGTTTTATGAATAAAAAAAAGGATGATTTTAAGAAATCATCCTTTTTTTTTATTATTTATTGAGAATATATTAATCTCTACCTCTTCTCGAGTTTCCGGTTCTGTTACGATCTCCACCGCGGTAACCACCACGATCTCCACCTCTTGAATCTCTTGAATCACGGTCACGATCTCCACCACGGAATCCACCTCTGTCTCCTCCGCGATCACGATCTCCACCACGATAACCTCCACTTCTTTCACGGTCATTATCACGACGGCTGTTGAAACCACGTCCGCGAGAATCTCCTCTATCATTACGACGACGATCTCCACCACGACGCTCACCATCACCACGTCTTGGTTCTGGTTTAGAGATTTGAACATCTAAATCTACACCATCACGTTGTGCATCTTTGAAAGATTCTAACACTAATGATTCGAATTGTTTATCAACTTCAAAGAAAGAGAAATTACGTAAAATTTCAATTTTTCCGATTTCGATGTTACGGTTACGAGTTTGCTCGTTGATTAAACCAATTAAGTTTGGAACACGTAAGTTGTGTTTTTGACCAATATTGATAAAGAAACGAGAGAAATCACGACCTCCACGACGGTTAGAAGAACGATCTCCTCTATCACCACGATCTCCTTCAGAAGAAATATCTTTCGTGTTTTTGTAATATTCTAAGAAAGAATTGAACTCAACTGTCATGAAACGTTTTAATAAATCGTCACGATCTAAGTTTGCCAATTTTTCGTTTACAGTTTCCATGTAAGGCTCGATTAATTCTTCATCAACTTCAATATTCTCGATTTTATCGATTAAAGAAATTAAACGTTTTTCACAGATTTCTGCTCCAGTTGGTACGTTTTTAGGCTCGATTTTAGAAGCAATTAATTTTTCTAAATCTCTAATTTTACGCGCTTCACGTCCTCCTGAGATAATGATAGAAATCCCTTTGTTACCCGCACGTCCTGTACGTCCTGAACGGTGTACATAAACTTCTGGATCATCTGGTAAATTGAAGTTGATTACGTGAGTCAATTCATTTACGTCGATACCACGAGCAGCAACATCTGTTGCAACAAGGATTTGAATGTTTTGGTTACGGAATTTCTCCATCACGTGATCACGTTGTGATTGTGATAAATCTCCGTGTAATGCGTCTGCATTGTAACCATCTTGCATCAATTTATCTGCTACATCTTTCGCTTCGCGACGAGTTCTACAGAAAACGATACCATAAATATTAGGGTAATAATCGGCCAAACGTTTTAAAGCTAAGTAACGATCAGAAGAACGTACTAAGTAAACGTGGTGCTCGATATTTTTTGATGCAGTATTTACTTTACTTACAGCAATCTCAACTGGATTGTGCATATATTCTGAAGCGATACGACGAACCTCTGAAGGCATTGTAGCTGAGAATAATAAAGTTTGTTTTTCTTCTGGAGTTGTTTCTAAGATAGAATCGATTTCGTCACGGAATCCCATGTTCAACATCTCATCTGCTTCATCTAAAACTGTCCATGTGATGTCATTAATTTTTAATGCGCCACGTTTGATTAAGTCCATTGTACGACCTGGTGTTCCTACAACGATTTGCGGATTATCTTTTAATCCTCTAATTTGTTTAACGATGTCAGCACCACCGTAAACTGCCTGTACACGTACTCCACGCATATCTGCAGAAAAAGATTCTAATTCTTTTGCAATTTGTAAACATAATTCACGAGTAGGACACAAAATAATTGCTTGTACTGATTTTGAATTGCTGTCTAATTGATTTAAAACCGGAAGCCCGAATGCTGCAGTTTTTCCTGTACCTGTTTGCGCCAATGCAATAACATCTTGATCTGATGAAAGGATTTGAGGAATAGCTTTTTCTTGAATTGGAGATGGGTTAACGAAGCCCATTTTCTCAATTGCAGTTAGGATTTCATCTTGAAGTCCTAATTCTTTGAATGTAATCATGTTAGATACTATACCGAGATAATGAAATTCATTTATATTCCATATCACCGGTTTTATTTTAAATTATTTAACCAACAGATATGAAAGAATAAAATTAAATGGCTGAGCAGCCTAAAAAATCCCTAAATGAATATTCTTTAACATCCGTACCTTAACTCTAAAAGGCTGTGCAAATGTAAGGATTATTTTTGAAATACACAACACACATTCATAATCCTTACAATTAATACACATAATTTTATTTTATTGATAATAAATAAATTACTAACAGTCTGCAATATTTACAGCAACTGCCAAACCTCCTTCAGAAGTTTCTTTGTATTTATTATTCATATCTTTTGCAGTTTCCCACATCGTATTTACGACTTTATCTAACGGAACTTTCGCAGTCAATGGATCTGTATCCAATGCTAATTCTGCCGCATTTATCGCTTTAATCGCTCCCATTGTGTTACGCTCGATACAAGGAATTTGAACCAAACCTCCAATCGGGTCGCATGTTAAACCTAAATGATGTTCCATTGCAATTTCGGCAGCCATCGTTACTTGCGCAGGAGTTCCTCCCATTAATTCGCATAATGCAGCTGCAGCCATAGCCGAAGATACACCGATCTCAGCTTGGCAACCTCCCATTGCCGCAGAAATAGTTGCTCCTTTCTTAAAAATAGAACCAATAACTCCTGCTGTTGTTAAGAATTGTTCAATCTCTTTTTGACCAGCTTTATGATTTTCGATCACCAAATAATACATCAAAACTGCTGGAATAACTCCTGCACTTCCGTTTGTTGGCGCTGTTACAACTCTACCTAAAGAAGCATTTACTTCATTAACAGCAAGAGCAAAGCAACTTACCCATTTCAAGATTTGACGAAAATATACTTTGGTTTTTCGGATTGAAGCAATCCATTCTTGTGGATTAGAATAAGGTGTTGCCCCAACCAAATTCTTGTGCATATCGTAAGCACGACGTTTCACGTTCAATCCACCTGGTAAAATACCTTCTGTATGACAACCAATGTACATACACTCTAACATGGTATTCCAAACACGCATTAATTCGTGGTGAATTTCATCTTCAGTTCGAATTGTTTTTTCATTCTCGAACATGATTTCAGAAATCGATTTATTTTCTTTCGAACAAAATTCTAATAATTCTGTTGATGTATTAAATAAATATGGAAAAGCACAAGTGACATCTGTATTGGTAGCACTATCATCTTCTTTTGTAATAAATCCTCCCCCTATCGAATAAAACGTAGAAGATAATTCTTCGTTCTCATAAAAAGCTGTAAACATCATTCCATTAGCGTGAAAAGATAAAAACTCTCGATTGAAAACGATATCAGTTTCGGGATTAAAATCAATTAAAAATTTATTTCCAAAATTTAATTGTTTATTTGTATTGATCGTATTAATAATATTCGAAATATCATCAACAGGAATATATTCAGGATCAGCACCGCTTAGCCCTAACATTACTGCATAATCAGTCGCATGTCCTTTACCCGTAAGTGATAAAGAGCCATACAAATCTACACGAACTTTTGTAATTTTATTAAAGATAGATGCAGCATCTAATTCTTTCAGAAAAGCTTCTGCAGCGCGCCAAGGACCTAAAGTATGCGAACTTGAAGGACCAACGCCAATTTTGAGCATATCAAATACTGAAATACAATCCATTTTGTACTTTTAATTTATATTATTTCCACACAAGACAAATATAGCCGTTAAATTCTCATATTCGCTTTATTTAAGCAGTTTTTTTATCAACTTAAACAATTAATAAGCTTAAAATATTCATATTGAATGATATTAACACAAATTATTTAGCATCAAAAAAAGAGGTCACAACTAATTGTAACCTCTTTTCTAGACTTTATTAAGTTTTTATTTAAACTTGTGCCAATATGGATAGATAATCGCTAAACCATAACCTATAAACACAAATAATGTAAACATGGTAAAAAGTGTTCCATCTGCCATAAATTCGGGCTGCATTGCTGCTGACACAAATAATGATGTCACAACCATATATACACCAATTCTTTTATAAGATTTCACTAAAAAGATACCTATCAATGCAATAACTCCTAAAACAAGAGTCGAAATTGGATACCATTTTGGCATTTCTGGCGCATCTTCGTTCATCATTTGGCGGAACAAATAATCATTTGTCACCAATAATTGATAACCACGATAAAGAATACTCAAAATCAAGAAAACCATTATAAAGATCATTGACTTGAAAAGGAATGATGTTTTGTTTCCTTCGTGTTTCAAATCTTTTGTTTTGGTATTATCCGACATTAAAACTTTTGTGTCAAAAATATCGTCACGTTCTTGATTTTGTTCTACTTTTTGATCTGTCATAGCTTTATTTTAAAATAAGAAATCATATCCTTTCAAACTCAATTTTTCGTATTTTTCTTCATCAAAACGATACAATTTAGATACTTTACGATGTTGTTTAGGATCTGTTGTATTACCAGTTTCGATAATTAAATTTGAGTTAAAGATTTTCTTTCTAAAGTTACGTTTATCCAACTCACGATTCAAGGCTTTTTCATACAAACTTTGCAATTGCGCAATTGTAAACTCATCTCCAAGTAAGTTGAACCCTACTGGACGACGCTTCACACGACGTTTTACACGCTCTTTTGCATATTTTACAATCTCATTATGATCAAAAGCCAAATCCGGAACACGGTCGTAAGCATACCATTCTCCACCTTGTGTTTTCACTTTTTCCTCTATTTGAGGTGTCAATTTAACCAAAGCGTAATAAGCAACATTTACAACACGTCCTAATGGATTACGAAAAACTTTTGTAAAAGCTTTCAATTGTTCAATATATGTTTGATGCTCATCGTAAGCAATTTTCTCAATCAACAATTCGTGAATTGCTTGATCGTTACTTACCGTTGGCGCAATATATTTTCCTGGCAAAACCAATGCTCCTTTGAAAGGATCGTTTAGTTTTTTGTACACCAATATTTTGAGATCTTCTCCATCAAACCCGAAAAGTACGAGACTTGAACATAGAGCGACCTGAAAATATTTTTCTTTTTCTTCGTCTGTCATTTTGTGGGATGATTAATAAATTGAAATTTATTTTTAATGAAAAATTGAATGCATCAATCTATTTTTATCGTTAAAAGATTCTTCTAACGAAATCATAGATTCTGTTCTCAATACATCATCAATTTGATCAATTTTGTAGATAACATCTTTCGCATCAGAAGTATCTCTTGCACGAATTTTACAGAAAATATTATATTTCCCAGACACAACGTGAACCACTGTTACGTTAGGAATTTTATATAATTCATCTATCACTTTCTGAGTTTTGTTTGTTTTTGTAAGTAACAATCCTACATACGCAACAAACTGATAACCCATTTTATCATAATCTGTAATTAGTGTAGTTCCTTTGATGATTCCAGCCTCCTCTAATTTCTTGACACGTACGTGAATAGTACCAGCAGAAACATTCATTTTCTTTGCAATTTCTGTAAATGGCATTCTTGTATTGTCAATCAAATACATCAAAATTTTCTTATCAACATCATCAATTATGTAATTCATTTTCCTAATTTTTGATTATTATTATTATTTTAATAAAAAATCGAATTAATTTTTAGCAAAATTATAAATAAAACAAACAAACTTCAAAATATTTTTTAATGATTTATTTAATATTTTACTTTTGTTATAATAATAGTTCAAAAAAGAAAGAACTAATCACTTTTGTTTGTTTGCGCGAGTTTATTGTCTAACCACAATAAACTCATTTTTTTTTATTTAATTTTGACTAAACCACGACGTTTTTGTTCCACTTTAGGTTGAGTACTTTTTTGATACGTAACTTTGACCGTATCTTTTGTAGTTTGACGAGTAGAATCTATTCTTCTTTCCTCACTTTTAAACTGTTTCGGAAGGACAATCGAATCAAATCTTTCTTGCGTTTGCTCCTCTTTTTTAGCTTTTGCTTTTCGTTTATTTTCATCTAAACCTAAGAAACCTCTAAACGTTTCGAAACTTTTGTTGTATTGAATTCCAACTCCGAAACTTTGATTCAAGTTATTTTCCATTCCTGGCAATAAACCGAAAGTTGTAGGTTTTGTAAATGCTTTTAAGACCAAAGATCCATTATTCAATTTCGAGATATCATAAGAAACATCAAAATTTCCATCGAAGTTCTCTTGTACATTTCTATTATTTGTAACCGCAATTCCATACGAACCACGCAAACTTAAACGATTATTAACGCGATATGAAACCGAAGTTCTAATTTTATCATTTGTCTCTGATTGTGCACTACCACCTACGTACTCCATTTGTATATCTACATTATTTGCAATAGATGATAACATGCCCGCAATTGTCGATAAACCAATATCGGCAGCTGTACTCGTTACACCAGACTGAACAGCCGAAGCATCACCAAATTTACCTGTCAATAAGATATAACTAAACTGAAGCATCTGTTCTTCTGTATTTGAACGGAATTTTGACTGTAACTGCGAATTGATATCCGAACCTGCATTAGGAATTGTTAATCCAAAATCGATAATAGGTTTCTTCAACGTTTCGGAAATATTAATTGATAAGAGAGCATCATAAATTTGCGAATATCCTACACCTAAATAGTCTCCAACATTTGACACCGAACGTTGATATTCAGCTGTAATATTAAGCGTTGCATCAAGTGGATTTCCTGCAAATTGTACCGAAGATCCTTTTTTGATTTTAAAATCTTTTGGAATCAGCGGAAATTGTCTAAACTCATATGTTCCACTTTCTATATTATATACCCCTGTAATACTCAATCCTGCTTTATTCATTAAGAATCTAAGATTTTCTGCAGTTCCTCGCGCTGTTGCTTTATCATTTGTAGCTGCATCAAAAATCAAATTCACCATCGCATTTGGATACGCATTGATGTTGACATCTATCGACATTCCTTTTGGTGCGTGAGGCTCGTTATTTTTCGATTTTTCATCTAGATGTTGGTTAGGAACAAAACGTACCAAATTATTTTCTGACTCAATTGTTGTACTTCCTGTATTTATCGTTAACTCAGAATTTCCAACCACTGTCGCATCTCCAGCAATCTCCAATTCCTCTACCGCACCAAACATAGATACATTTCCTTTCGCAAATACTTTTCCATAAAACAATTCATTGTCTTTAATAGATGTGTTCATCACCAATAAATTATCGGTATCAAAATCTAAGTTGAGACCCCATTTAGATAAGTTGCGGAAAAGAATTGCTCCATCAACTTTTCCTTTTGTATTGAAAGTTGTGTCTTTGAACGCAATATCATTCAACATAATAATCCCTTGTCCTTTTCCTTGTTTCGAAACAAGTAATTCATTTTCTCCTTCAAATAAATAATCTGTTCCTAAGAAATTAACTTTTAATCCAAGATCTTTTGCAATCATATTTCCGCTAAGATTTGGTAAATCAATTGGTCCAGTAATTTTTAAATCACCAGATAACGTTCCACGCATATTAGAGAAAACAGATTTTAAGAATCCTTCTAAGAAATCGATATGAAACTCATCAAAATTGGCATCTACATCGACTTCAGGACCTGTTGGTTTATTAATAATATTACCATAAGCAACCAACGATTGAATTTGCTCTTTCTGTAAACTTGTTTCAAAATTAAATTGTTTATCCGCTACATTATAACCTCCTTGTAAAGTCAAATTACCAAGCTCAAAATCATTTAAACCTAACTTATCAATTTTAGCTTCAAGTGTTGGTTCTAACTTTTCTTTTGTACGAATAATATCTACTTTACCGTTCGCTATACCGACAATTTTTAGATTATTCAATAATGTTTTAGGAATGATTTTTTCTAAATGCAAATCTTTAAAATCAGCATTGAAATTGTAATCTACATTGTTATTAAATAAACCACTTACTTTTAAATATTGTTCTTCCGATTCTAATGACAAATCTTCAACTTTTAATGATTTATTGATTCGATTAAAAATTACCCGATTAGAATTTGCATCATTCAAATGATTAATTGTCCATTGTGTCGAATCTATTTGTATTGTCGAAGGTGAAAATCCAAAAATCAAATCATTATTATTCTGAACTGTGTGAAAAAGATTTAGATTAAATAAAATTGGATTCTTACGACCAATATTAAAATCTGTTTTGACAATCATTGTATCATTCTTCGGAATCGAATTTACGTTAATCGCATTAATCGTAACTCCACTCACTTTCATACTATCAATTTTCGCATTAAGTGTTGGTAGTTCTGCAATTGTATTTAGATTAACATTCGACTGAAACAATTGAATTCCTGCATATTTTATACCTGGAGTATCCAATGTCGCTTCCAATTGATTTTTCGTACCATCAATATAACCTTTAACATGTGTATCTGGCTCAATAGAAATCGATGGATCGATATATTGTAATAAATTTTCTTGCACATAAACATCAAACGAAAAAGCCTGATTTGGCGAAACTTTTTTATGGCGGAAAGATGGCACTAGATCTACAAGCGAATTATTGATAACATTTGCAACTTCAGTAATATTAAATTTACCATCAACAGTGGCTTTCATATAATCTGGCACATCTAATGTCATGATTTTATGCGAACCATCTATTTGAGAATTCAACATGACATGTGACAATTCTAACGTATCTTTTTTAGAACGGAAATAAAGATTTTTGACATCAATATTTCCCCTAAAATCATTAATATTTGTCAGCTTAAAATTCCCTTCAACATCGCCACGTACTATTGCATTTAGATTTTTTGTAACTCCAAGAAAATCTAAATTAACTTGACGAATGTTTGATGTAAAATCAAAATCATATGGTTTTCCACTGAAGTTAATTTTTCCGTTCAATTGTGCATTTAGATTAGGATCTTTGATATCAAATAAACCATTAAACTGATAATTTTTGACCAAGCCATCTACTGTAATATTTTGATATCTTTTTCCAATCAAATCGATGTAACGAAGATTTCCATCTAAATTTAAATTGATATTTTTTAGATCAGTTCCTTTTCCATCAAATCTAAATTTTCCGCTTACATAACCCAAATCTTTTGCATTTGTTAATTGACGAAGATTAAGATTTTTCGCATCTAAAGTTCCCTTATAAATTAACGATTTTACATCTTTGTAATTCCTAATTTGAGCTTTAATATCAGCATCACCAAGTCCAGAAACTGCGTAACCATTCGCATGAATTTCATTTGGATTTAATGAAATATCACCACGATAATTTAAGTTTCCAAAACGAGTCAACATATTCGGAATTTTCTTAGAAACAAAGGTTGGAAGTAACTTTACAATTTTTTGATAGGATGTATTGATTTTTACATTTCTTGTCGAAAAATTTAGCGAAGAACCATGTGTCACATCTTGCAATTGTAAACGAGAAGCACCAACATAATTATCTTCTCCTTTCAATTCGAAATCTGTAAATGTTAAATTATTCAGGGTTCCATTTACTTTTCCATATAAATCAACCGAAGAATTTTTATCAAATAAATCAGTGAAATAGCGAATTTCTTTAAAATTAATTTTAGATCCTCGATCAAAAAAAACGTCCCAACGAACTTTATTATTAAAATCAGACATATCCGAAGGTTGATTGTAACTCAATAATAAATTTCCGTTTAAAACAGACGTATCCGTTCGTAAATTTAAATTCCCAACTCGAATTTCTTTTTTCGAATAATGAACTTTTCCTGTGAAATTTTGTACGTTATACGTTTCTTTATTTTTTGTTGCAACAAAGCAGAAATTTTCTAAATCGGCCGTAATATCAGAATCAACTAATCGAAACTTTTTTACCGTCATGTTCAACTGCTTCGAATCCAACCAAACATTTCCAGAATTTTGATTAACAATTGAAACTCTTCCATCCTGTAAAATAAAATCTCCATCTAATTTGAAAATCTTTTTCGGATCTTTTGGTTTATCAGAACTAAAACCGTTCACAAATTTGATGAAATTCGAAATCGAATCACCTTTGTAGGTAATCACACGAATTTCAGGTTCAATCAATTTCACTTCACTCAAATTGATATGATCTTTTTTGATTCCTGGAATTAACGACCAAACATTTATTGTTGTTTCTAAAGTCTTCGACTTCAAAAAATCATATTTGTGATCGTCTTTAATGTGTACACCATAGAAATAAATACGTCCAAAAAAATCAATATCAACCGCATCTACATACATTTGTGTGTTCAACGATTTATTTAATTTTTCTAAGGCAAAGTGAGCTATTTTTGTCTGTACCGCAGGGATTTGTATTGCGATTGCTACTGTTAAAACAAGGGTTAAAACGAGTATAATCAACGACAATAAAAATCTTCCTATTCGTCTGACTATTTTCAATGGTTTAAATTTACGATATTTGCAGGGTAAAAATAAGTTATAAATTTTATTCTACAAGGAATTATGAGCGATAAAAACTACATTTTAGCCATAGAATCTTCTTGTGATGATACAGGCGCAGCAATTATTGACAGAAATAAAATTATTTCTAATGTTGTAGCAAGCCAAAAAATTCACGAAATATATGGTGGCGTAGTACCAGAATTAGCTTCGAGAGCACATCAACAAAATATTGTTCCCGTCGTAGATCAAGCCTTAAAACAGGCAAATATTAACAAAGAAGAACTTAAAGCAATCGCGTATACACGTGGTCCAGGATTGATGGGTTCGCTTTTGGTTGGCGGAAGTTTTGCGAAATCTTTCAGTCAATCATTGGATATTCCGTTGATTGAGGTTAATCACATGCAAGCACATATTTTGGCAAATTTTATTGAAGATGCCAACGACGAAAAACCAACTTTTCCATTTTTATGTTTGACTGTTTCTGGTGGACATACACAAATCGTGAAAATCAACAGTTATTTTGAGATGGAAATTTTAGGTGAAACAATTGATGATGCAGCTGGTGAAGCTTTTGATAAAGCAGGTAAAATTTTAAACTTACCATATCCTGCAGGTCCAATTATTGACAAAAAATCTAAGATTGGAGATCCTACAAAATTCAAATTTGCAAAACCAAAAATTGATGGTTTAAACTTTAGTTTTAGCGGTTTCAAAACGTCAATTTTATATTTTATTCAGAAAGAGGTCAAAGCAAATCCAAATTTTATAGAAGAAAATATTGATGATTTGTGCGCTTCTATTCAACGTTCTATCGTAAATATTTTGATGGAAAAAGTAAAAAAAGCATCGGACGAAACTGGAATTAAACAAATTGCAATTGCAGGTGGAGTTTCGGCTAATTCTGAAATTCGTCAACGATTAAAAGATGGAGAAACTGAATTTGGTTGGAAAACTTTTATACCAAAATTTGCTTATACAACAGACAATGCAGCGATGATTGCAATGGTTGGAAGTTTAAAATTTGATCAAGAGTTATTTACAGAAAACACAGCGAAATCTGTAGCTAAATACCATATTTAATGAAATTATTTTTTGGAGAAATTCATCATGACACAGCTATTCTCAACGAAGAAGAAAGTCATCATTTTGCAAAAGTTTTACGCGGAAATGAAGGCGATTTGGTGCACGTGACAGATGGAAAAGGAAATTTGGCTGAAGTTGAAATTACATCAATTTCTAAAAAAGCAGTTGAAGGAAAAGTTGTTGACTTAAAAGTAAATTTCGAGCAGAAAAATTACTATTTACATGTTGCAATTGCACCAACAAAAACAATGGAACGTTTGGAATTTTTCTTAGAAAAAGCAACTGAAATTGGTATTGACGAAATTACTTTTTTACAGACTTTTCATTCGGAACGAAAAAATATTAAAATCGAGCGAATTGAAAAAATTGTACAATCTGCAACCAAACAATCGTTGAAAGCGTATTTGCCAAAAGTAAATGATTTGACAAAATTCAATGAATTTATCAAACAGGATTTTGAAGGTTTCACGAAATGTATTGCGCATTGCGAAGCGGATATTGAACGTACGCCTTTACGAACAGTTTTGGAAAATAATCCGCAGAAAATTTTGATTATGATTGGTCCTGAAGGTGATTTTTCGAGAGATGAAATTTTCGCTGCAGAAGATCATAATTTTACAGGAATTAGTCTTGGACATCAACGTTTCCGTACTGAAACTGCAGCTTTACAAGCTGTTTTTGCTGTTGATTGGGGATTGAAATAATATAATTAAGAAAGTTGTTTCAAAAATGTCATTTCGAATGAAACGTAGTGAAATGAGAAATCTAAATTACAGATTTCTCCATGCGTCGAAATGACATGACTAATTTTAGTCTTTTGAAACAGCTTTTTTCTTTCATTCGAAAATAAATATCTTTATCAAAATTTAAAACTTATGAAAAAATTAGCACTTATTTTGGGATTATTCATCGGTAATTTTTCGGTTGCGCAAACTGTAAATGATGTTCCGATTAAAGATATCAATGTTGATTATGTACAGATTATTGGAACTGGGCGAGGTTTGAGTACAAAAATGAATATTCGATTGGATTTTGGACAAGAAACCAAATCTTTTTCACTGAAAAATGGTTTGAAAATAAAAGATGAACGCGGAATTTCAGTGAAATTCAATTCGATGATTGATGCGTTGAATTTTATGTCTGAAAACGGATATGAATTTCAGTTTGCCTACACATCAAAAGAAAATGATAACGATGCGCTTTATTATATTTTAAAGAGAAAAAAATAAAAAAATCCTCAACTTATGTTGAGGATTTATATTGAGAGAAATTCAATTCTTAATTAATTTTTTGAGCAACGTAATCACTTTCGTTTCCTAAACGATCGACAGCTTTTAGTGCAACTGCTGTTAAACTTTTACCATCTTTGTGTTTCAAAATTGTTTGGTTTGTTTTGGTTTTATCCAAAATAGACGTTTCCCAATCGTTGTTGTAACGTGTGTATAAAATCCATTTCGAAACATTTGAATTCATTTTATAATCATTCCAATTCATCACAACTTCTGACGCTTTCATATTTACAGTCAAACTTGGTTTTACCAAACGATCTGCTTTTATCCAATTCATAGTTGGCACCAAAGCTTTAGCTTTGTATGGACCTTCTTTCAGATAACTCAACATCGAAGGATTTTTCGTTAATCCAGCAATACTCCAGTGAATAACACCCACATTGTTTTGTAAAATTTCTCCAGCCATTTTTACCTGATTTGTAATCTCAGTTGTTCTATCCGAAACTTTCACTTCTACAGTATTCAAACCTGGCCAAAGATGACGATTATGTGTGTTTTCTGATTTCCACCATTCTAATAATTTCGGAAAACTTTGTCCTGTCGAATTAATTGGCCAATACAATTGTGGCGAAAAATAATCAACCCAACCTTTGTTCAACCATAATTTTGCATCTGCATACAATTCATCATATTGCGAAGAACCTGTAATTCCAGCAGGATATCCTGGTTTCCAAATTCCAAAAGGACTAATACCAAATTTTACAAAAGGTTTTTCTGCTTTGATTTCTTTATAAATACGCTCAATAATTGTATTCACATTTTGACGACGCCAATCTGCTCTCGACAACATTCCTCCATTATTCTTGTAAACATTCCAAGTTGAATTATCTGGAAAGTCTGCACCACCATTATACGATGCATATGGATAGAAATAATCATCAAAATGAACACCATCAATATCATAACGCGAAACGATATCACGAACAACTTCCGAAACGTGATCTTGCGTTTTTTTGTCAGCAGGATCAAACCAATACATGCCATTTTTCAATCTCACCACATTACTTGGCGATCTTTTCACCATCGATTCGTTTGTCACTGGACCTCCACTACTGTGATGCGCTCTGTAAGGATTTAACCAAACATGCAACTCAATTCCACGTTTGTGTGCTTCTTCCACCCAAAATTCTAACGGGTCATAATATGGCGAAGGCGCCTTACCTTCTTCTCCAGTTAAAAAGTAAGACCAAGGTTCGAAATTACTTTTATACAAAGCATCTGCCGCTGGGCGAACCTGAAAAATAACAGCATTAAAATTGTTTGCTTCTAACATATCCAACAACTTTATTGCTTCATCTTTTTGTTGCGTTGTTGTCAAATCTTTTTTAGAAGGCCAGTTAATATTTGCAACAGAAGCTACCCAAGCTGCACGAAACTCACGATTTACTTCAGGTAGTTTTACTGTAAAAACTTCATCTTTCTTGTTCGGAATTTCAGTTTTTGGCGTAGTAGCAATGGTTGACTTCGTAGATTCGACAGGTTTTATAGGCTGCTTAGATTCTACTTTTTTATAAACTATTTTTTTCGAATTTTTATTTGAAGCACACGAAGATAAGCCAATTGTAGCTATTCCGAAACACATCAAAATATATTTAAAATTAATTTTCATTCGTTGAAATATGTATTTTTAGCGTTACAAAATTAGTAATAAAGCTTTATTAATCCAGATTTTATCAAATATTTAGGATATCTAGATTTTCCTTCTCTATTAAATTTACAAAATTTTTCGCTTCAAAAAGTGTTCTATAAATTTTATTCTTTACATTTTTGTACTCATCTATAATTGATAAAAATATGTTTCTAATTATATGTTTTGGCGTATTGATTATTTGTGTAAATGTTATTTTACAATCAACTGTTACGGTTTATTCGCTAAAATATCTACATAAATATAATCTCAAAAAACAACGATTAACGTTTAGTGAAGTGCTTTGGCAAATGGCAATTTCAGTATCTTTCTTGACTTTATTGCACGGTGCACAATGTACAATTTGGGCGGCTACTTTTTATTTCAATCCAAATATTGACAATTTATATAGTTTTCAAGAAGCAATCTATTTTTCATTAATCACTTTTACAACCGTTGGTTACGGTGATGTTGTGATTGATAGCGAATGGAAAATTATGGCTGGATTAGAAGCTATAAACGGAATTATGATGGTAGGCTGGTCAACTGCGTTGATGTTTTCTTACCTACAAATTATCTTAAAGAAGAATATTACTCAATAAAAAAATCCCTTCAAAAATTTTTGAAGGGATTTTTAATTAATATTTATTTTTTTCCAAATTAACTTTCAATTCTTTGTAATAATCTGGCGCATTTGCATCTTTTTCTAAAGCTGTATTAACCCATTTCAACGCTTGATTTCGATCCAATTTATTCGAATAATAGAAGTTTGCTGAATTGTAAAAATCTCTTGCAGAAGAATTTTCATTCAATTGATCTCCAATCATTTTTAAAACTTCGTTAATTGTATTCGTTTCAATATCCAAAACAACCGTTGTGTTATCCCAAGCTAATACCAAATTCGCTGATTTTTGCGTCACATTTGTAAAACGAATCTCAAACGTTTCTGTCTTGTTCATCGATTTTGTTGACGGAGCTTTCACTTTCAAAGCGATATTCGACTCCTTCCACTCTTTCGGATTTCCCCAGTTTTTCGTGTCTTTGTAAAAAATTACCTCCCACTCCTCTTTATTCGGAATGCTATACAACGCATATTCGCCAGCAGCCAACTCTTGTCCATTCACTTTGATTGGTTTATCAAATTTGATGACCGTATTTTCATTCGCACCAGTTCGCCAAACTTCTCCATTCGGTACCAATTTTCCAAATACTTTTCTTCCGTTTACATTTGGTCGATTATATTCAACTTCAAATTCTGTTAAACCTACTTTTTGTTCAACTTCAGCATGAGAACTTACCGCGGGAAATTTCATTTGAGCAAAAGCACAACTTCCTATTAACAAAGCTAAAACTGTTGATGTTATTTTCATATAATTATTTCTTATTCTTTATTTTATCTGTTTTTTTATCGTATCCATACGGACAATGTTTGCATCCACTTTTACAACAATACCCTCTTTTTTTTAGATATTGTTCAGTAAATATTCTGAAACCTTCTGGAGATAAATAATAATCTCCTTCTTCAAACTTTTTCATTTCTAACGCTGTGAATTTACAACTTTTATCTATAAACTATCATTAATTTTGGTATGATAATTATTTGCGAAACTTCTTCTAAATTTACGCTTTTTAACGCTTTTTAAATCAATATCTTTTCAGATTGATTAATTTTGCAATAAAATCGAATTACCTAAATCATGTTTGTAGTTGTTTTGCGTCATTTATTCCGAAAGAATTTTATTGGAATTACCATTTTTCCTTTCATTTTTTTGAGAGATAAAAAACTGAAAAATGATGAAGTTTTAATCAATCACGAAACCATTCATATCATTCAACAACTCGAACTTTTGGTCGTTTTTTTCTATCCTTTTTATTTTATTGAATATGCCATTCGATTGATTCAATATCGCGATCAACACAAAGCATATCGCAATATTAGTTTTGAGCGTGAAGCTTATGCAAACGAACACAATTTGAATTATTTAAAAAAACGAAAATTTTATAATTTTCTAAAATATATCTAAATGATTTGGAACGATTTTAAAGCTCAAATTCAAAACATTGACATCAAACATTTAACTTCTCAAAATATTCAACTTTCTATATTAAGAGAAGATTTGATTCATCCAGAAATCTCTGGAAACAAATACCGAAAACTGAAATATAATTTTATTGAAGCTGAAAAACTTGGTTTCAAGAAATTGATAACATTTGGTGGCGCTTTTTCCAATCATATTGCAGCAACGGCGGCAGCTGGTCAACTTCATCATTTCGAAACTATCGGTATAATTCGTGGAGAAGAATTAAGTGATAAAATCGATGAAAATCCTACGTTACGTTTTGCTCAAAAATGTGGAATGCAATTGCATTTTATTTCCAGAGAAGATTATCGAAAAAAAGATGAAGTAGAATTTATTAATCATTTAAACACTAAATATCCAAACACTTACGTTATTCCAGAAGGAGGCACAAATGATTTTGCTATAAAAGGTTGCGAAGAAATTCTGTACGATGATTGTTTCGAATATGATTTTATTGCTTCGGCAATCGGAACTTGCGGAACAATTGCTGGATTGATTGAAAGTTCGAAACCTCATCAAAAAATTTTAGGTTTTCCGAGTTTAAAGGGAGATTTTATCCAAAATGAAATCGAAAAATTGACAAATAAAACCAATTTTACTATTTTTAATGATTATCATTTTGGCGGATATGGGAAAGTTTCGGATGAATTAATTACTTTTGTAAATGATTTCAAGCGAATTAACCATATTCAATTGGATCCTATTTACACTGGAAAAATGGTTTTTGGTATTTTTAAATTAATTAAAAATCATTATTTTAGTGATAATTCTAAAATTCTTTTGGTTCATACAGGCGGATTGCAAGGAATTGAAGGAATGAACAAACTTTTAAAGAAGAAGAACAAAAATATTATAGAATGAAAAAATTGTTATACGTTTTTAGCTTAGTGTTGACGATTTCGACGCAAGCACAAGAAAGTAGAGACATAACTTACATTCGAAAACATGCTATTTTAGCTGTTGAAGAAATGCAACTTTACAAAGTTCCGGCAAGTATTACGTTAGCACAAGGATTATTGGAAACTGGAGGCGGACAAAGTAAATTAGCCGATCAAGCCAATAATCATTTTGGAATAAAATGTAAAGGTCCTGAAGAATGGTCGTTGGATAAACCTCGTATTTATCACGATGATGATTCGAAAGGAGAATGTTTTAGAAAATATTCTTCAGTTGAAGAAAGTTATAGAGATCATTCTAAATTTTTGGCTTTAAGACCTTATTACAAAGCTTTATTTTTCTTAGATCCGACAGATTATAACGCTTGGGCAAATGGTCTGAAAAAATCTGGTTATGCAACTGATCCAAAATATGCTTCAAAATTAATTTCGAGAATTGAGAAATATAATTTAGATCAATTTGATAAGATTTCTCCAGAAGAAGTTTATACAAAATTGTATACATTATACAACAATCAGGATGATATGATGATGGCAAATAATTCATCGAAATCTAAAACGAAGAAAGAATCTAAAACAATCAAAGAAGAAATTGCATTAGCGTCTTATCAACCAAATAATAATAGTATAGAGAAAAATGAGCCTAGTGTAAATAACAAAACAATTGCTTACGAAACTCGTCCTCAAAATCCTACAACTCGCATTAAAAATCACAAGAATAATATTCCTTATATTGTTGCTCAAGCGGGAGAAACAATTGCGACTATTTCTAAAACATACAACAAAGTTCCTTCGGATATTGCGAATTTCAATGAAATACAAATGGGTTCTAAATTGAAAGATGGACAAATTGTATTTTTCGGAAAAAAGAAAACAAAAGGTTCTGATTATTCATACAAAGTACAAGAAGGTGATGATATGTACACGATTTCGCAACGTTTTGGTGTAAAAGTAAACAACCTATATAAACTAAATCGTATGGAACCAGGTGAACAACCTAAAATTGGTCAACGTATTAATTTGAAAACAAAAGTTAGAGCATAATGAGCTCAATAATAAAAAAAAGCTTCCAAATGGAAGCTTTTTTTATTTCATCATTTTGAGAATATCAACCAATTGTTGATTGATTCCTCCTGTTTGATAATCCATCGGTGCAGGCGCGCGATCAATCATAATATTTCCTTCTTTGTCTAAAATAATAAAAGTCGGAATGTATTCTATCTTATAATCAAAGCCAAAGTTATCTTCTCTTCCTGCAAATAACTGTACACCAGACATCTGATTTTCTCTCACCATTTTTTCCCAAATTGGCTTATCTTCTAATTTATCCAAAGAAACACTTACAAAATGAATTGGTGCATTATGAAATTGTTTTTCCAATTCTTTCATAAAAGGAATTTGAACTTTGCAAGGTCCACACCATGTTGCCCAAATATCCATGTAGACATATTTTCCTTTGAAATCTGATAAGTCAAATCGTTTTCCATTGATATCAGCCAAAGAAAAATCTGGTGCTTTTATCAATTCTTTCGGAATTTCTGATTCTGGTGATTCTTTTTTTGCAACAGAATCAATCTTTTCTATTTCAGCAGATTCTTCAATTTTTTGTTCGGATTTATTACAACTAAAAAATGTAAAAAACATTGATAGTAATAGTAGTTTCGTTTTCATTTTATTTTTCAAATAAGTATTAAAAAACTTGATAATATCTATAAGTCTTTCGTCAAAAATAAACATTTAAACGTTAGCAATTTCATAAAATACCTCAATTCACTTGACAAAGGGGTATCTGACATCGTATATTTGCAAAAAATTGTACAATTATGAAAATGAAAACCTCCGATTTCGACTTTACTTTACCTGAAGAACTTTTAGCAGATCGCCCTTCTGAAAACAGAGACGAAGCTCGCTTAATGGTTGTTCACCGTGACACCGGAGAAATTGAACATAGACAATTTAAAGATCTTATCGAGTATTTCGACGAAGGAGATGTAATGATTCGTAACAATACGAAAGTTTTCCCTGCTCGTTTGATGGGTAACAAAGAGAAAACTGGTGCTCAAATCGAAGTTTTCTTGCTAAGAGAATTAGATGCTGAGACTCGTTTATGGGATGTTTTGGTTGATCCAGCGCGTAAAATTCGTATCGGAAATAAATTATTCTTCGATAATGATGATACATTAGTTGCAGAGGTTGTTGACAATACAACTTCTCGTGGACGTACTTTACGTTTCTTATTTGATGGATCTTACGAAGAATTCCGTGCAAAATTGAAAGAATTAGGAGAAACTCCACTTCCAAAATATATTTTACGTGATGTTGAACCAGAAGATGCAGAGCGTTACCAAACAATTTATGCAAAACACGAAGGAGCTGTTGCTGCACCAACAGCTGGTTTACACTTTTCTAAACACTTATTAAAACGTTTAGAAATTAAAGGTGTTGATTTTGCTGAATTAACATTACACATTGGTTTAGGAACTTTTCAAGCTGTAGAGGTTGAAGATTTATCTAAACACAAAATGGAGTCTGAGCAAGTTATTATTCCTCAAGAATCTGCTGATCTTGTAAATCGTGCAATTGACGAGAAGAAAAAAGTTTGTGCTATTGGTACAACTTCTATGCGTTCTATCGAATCTTCTGTTTCTGCAGATGGTCATTTAAATGCATTTGATGGTTGGACGAACAAATTTATTCACCCACCATACGATTTCTCTATTGCAAATTGTATGATTACAAACTTCCACACACCAAAATCTACATTAATCATGATGATTTCTGCGTTTGCTGGACACGATTTAACAATGAAAGCATACAACGAAGCTGTAAAAGAAGGATACAAATTCTACTCTTACGGAGATGCAATGTTAATCTTATAAGACAAGTTTGAGTACAACAAAAAAAGATATACGAAAGCTTTCACAAGCTGAGATTGAAGATTATTTCAAAGAGATTGGAGAAAAATCATTCCGCGCAAAACAAGTGTACGAATGGTTATGGAAAAAGAATGCGCATCAATTTGATGACATGACGAATATCTCAAAAGCTCTACGTGAGCAATTGGGAGAATCTTTCCAAATTCAACCTGTTGAAGTTGATCTTCTACAAAAATCTAACGACGGAACCATCAAGAATGCGGTTAAACTTCATGATGGTAACGTTGTGGAATCTGTTTTAATTCCGACTGATTCTCGCACAACTGCATGCGTTTCTTCGCAAGTTGGTTGTAGCTTGGATTGTACTTTTTGTGCAACAGCGCAATTAAAACGTATGCGTAACTTAACAGCTGCCGAAATCGTCGATCAAGTTGTGATTATCGATGAAGAAAGTAAACGTTATTTCAATCGTCCTTTAAGCAATATCGTATTTATGGGAATGGGAGAACCTTTGTTAAATTATAACGAAGTAATTTCTGCCATCAAAAAAATCACATTGCCAGAAGGACTAGGAATGGCTCCAAGACGAATTACAGTTTCTACTTCGGGAATTCCTAAAATGATTGAAAAACTGGCTGACGAAGATTTACGTGTTAACCTTGCGGTATCTTTACATTCGGCTCGAGAAGAAGTTCGTAATGTGATTATGCCTTTTTCTGTTAAATTTCCGTTGACGGATTTAATGGATAGTCTTCAATATTGGTACCAACAAACAGGTTTACGAATTACGTTCGAATATATTGTTTGGGGCGGTGTTAATGATAAAAAAGAAGATATCGATGCATTGGTAAAATTCTGTCGAAAAATTCCTTCTAAAGTGAATATTATCGAATATAATTCGATTGATGACGGAATCTACAAACAAGCATCAGAAGAAGCAGTTAACAATTATATCAAAGCTTTAGAATCCAACAATATTGTGGTAAATGTACGTCGTAGTCGCGGAAAAGATATTGATGCAGCTTGCGGACAATTAGCCAATAAAACTGGAAATGATTAAAACATAATCAAATGAAATATTTAGCCATATTTTTATTTTTGATTCTGACTAAATTCTCTTTCGCGCAAATAGTAGAAAACATCGATACAATTTCTATTGATGATTATAAAATGGAAAGTATCAACTTACCGCCTACTTTGAACGAAATTTCGACTTTAGAATATGAAAAAGAAGATAAAAATGTGGCTTCTTTTTGGGGTTTAAACGATTCTGATTCCAAACCAGAATTGTATCGTTTTGATGCAAAAACAGGTAAAATTATCAATACTATTTTCATCACAAATGCTCCAAATATCGATTGGGAAGAAATGTCTTCGGATGATAATCGAATTTATTTTGCTGATTTTGGAAATAATTTGGGCAAACGAAAAGATTTAGCCATTTATTTTATCCAGAAATCAAACATCGATTATTCAAAATCTTATCAGCAATTAAAAGCTGAAAAAATAGAATTTTATTATCCAGATCAAGAAACTTTTCAGTTCAAAAATATGACGACAAATTGGGACGCAGAAGCATTTTTTGTCTACCAAAATCAATTGCATATTTTTACAAAAGAATGGTCAAATATGTCAACGTCTCATTATGTTGTTCCTATTGACTCTTCTAAAAAACACGCAGCCAAAAAGTTAGAAACTTTTCCTACAAATTACGCTGTAACTGCTGCTTATATCGATGCTGATGTAAATAGTTCTACCAAAGGAGTTTATCTGTTAGGCTACACAAAAGAAGCGTTAACGTTTATCAGTTGGTTTGATTTGCCAAAAGATAACAATCAGTTATTCTTCACTTCTCAAGTTAAAAAAATAAGTTTACCTTTGGGCTTCACGACACAGTTGGGACAATTGGAAGGTATTTCAGTTTTGCCAACCGAAAACAAAATTTGTTTTAGCGGAGAGGAATTTAATTATAAAGGATTCTATGCAAAACAGGTTGTACATTGCATCAATAATTTTACGAATTAAAAAACTAAATTTTGGGTAACACGGTAGATTTGATTAAAGCTCCGATCGCGGAGGAAATGAAATTGTTTGAACAGAAATTCTTCGAATCGATGAAGAGTAATGTTTCGCTTCTTGACCGTATTTCCAATTATATCGTGCGTAGAAAAGGAAAACAAATGCGTCCGATGTTTGTATTTTTAACTGCAAAATTAAATGGCGAAGTACAAGAACGTACCTATCGTGCAGCTTCTTTTATCGAGCTTATTCACACCGCAACTTTGGTACACGATGATGTAGTGGATGATAGTACATTGCGTCGTGGTTTCTTTTCACTTAATGCGATTTGGAAGAACAAAGTAGCTATTTTGGTGGGAGATTATTTTTTATCAAAGACCTTAATTATTTCGACTAAAAACAAAGATTTCGATTTACTTGAAGTTGTTTCGGTTGCGATACAGGAAATTTCGGAAGGTGAATTATTGCAAATCGAAAAAGCGCGAAAACTTGATATTACAGAAGATGTATACTTCGAGATTATTCGAATGAAAACGGCAACGCTTATCGCAGCTTGTTGTGAAGCTGGTGCGCGTTCTGTTGGTTGTTCGGAAGAAGTAGCGAAGAAAATGCATCGCTTTGGTGAATTGGTTGGAATTGCCTTTCAGATCAAAGATGATTTGTTTGATTATACCACTTCTAATGCAATTGGAAAGCCTGTCGGAATTGACATCAAAGAACAAAAAATGACGTTACCGTTGATTTATTCAATTAACACAGCGAATGAAAAAGACAAAAAATGGTTGATTAATTCGGTAAAACGTTACAACAATGACAAAAAACGTGTACGAGAAATTATTCAGTATGTAAAAGATCACGGCGGAATTGAGTACACGCAAAAAATGATGAAACAATATAGCCAAGAGGCTTTAGATATACTATACGAATTCCCAGAAAGTGAATTTCGAAATTCATTGGAAACAATGGTGAAATACGTTATCGAAAGAGAAAAATAACAAAAGGACTTCTAATTGAAGTCCTTTTTGTTTTACATTAAGAATTAACAGTTCTAAGCTCTGGATGCGATATTGAAACAAGTTCAATATGACTCCGATAAATTAAGATCTATTTTCAATAATAAATTAGCGGAAAATGTCAAGCTGAATTGAATTCAGCTTCTCATCACTTTAAAAACTAAATCAACCTCACGACATTACGAATTAAGTCAGCTTGGTTCTAGACACTTTGTTTACAACATAAAAAAAGCCATTACAAACCGTAATGACTTTATATTTTGATTAAAACCTTATTTTTAAATGGATTTCTGATAAATATAATCATCCATAATGTATCCATTTCCAATGTCAAATGTTTTTGATTCCATATTCTTGAAACCATTTTTCTCATAAAAACGAATTGCTTTCGCATTGTGTTTATTCACTGTTAAATGAACAGCTTTTGCTCCTTTTTCTCGCGCATAATCTACAACTCTATTCAACATCAATTGTCCAATTCCTTTGGTTTGATTAGACTCTTTCAAGTAAATTTTGGATAAGAAAACAGTATTATTTTCATCTAATTTGTAATGCAAATAACCAGACGGAACATTATCAATTTTCAGGATTTCCCAAACATCTTCATTTGCAATTCCTTCGTTTACTTTGTCAGTATTATACATCATATCAATCATATAATTGATTTGATCTTGGGATAATAAATCTTTGTAACATTCGTTCCAAATCTCATTTGCTAAAGGTTGAACCAAATGAATATTTTTTTCATTAACCGTATGAAAATGAGGATAAACGTCCAATTTTACTGGATTTATTTTTTGATTAACTTCTAAATTTTGTAGAATTTCATCTTTACGCTTTTCGATATCTGCAGAAAACATTTCCATTGTCCATTTACGTTTAAGATGATAGTAATAGAAAACACCAATAAATAGAAAAATAATTGTTTCTCCAATCCAAACAAATTTTGACTTACTCAATTCAACAGGATTCATGATATCAATATCAATTATACTAGTTACTTTAAGAGCCACTAATGCAAATACTAATAGAACAATTCCAAAAAAATACATTCCAATAACACTTAGAATTGTTTTAACTTTGTTCTTCTTAAAAAACTTAGCTAAAAAATAATATTGTACCGAGAACAAAAATAATATAATAAAATCCACTTAATTTAAATTTTTATATCTCACAAAAATACGAAAAATATGCCCGCAAACATTTATATTTGTATGAAACATATCAAAACAAAAAGTGATTTATTATGTATAGCGATAAATTTCAAAACTACTTACAAACGCAATTGAATGATTTAGAAGAACAAGGATTATTCAAAAAAGAACGCATCATTGCTTCTCCTCAAAGTGCAGAAATTACATTAGAAAATGGTAAAACATTACTTAATTTTTGTGCGAACAACTATTTAGGATTATCTGATAATAAAGACGTTATCTCAGCTTCTCAAAAAATGTTAGATGACCGCGGATACGGAATGTCTTCGGTTCGTTTTATTTGTGGTACGCAAGATGTACACAAACAATTAGAGAAAAAAATCGCTAATTTCTTAGGAATGGAAGATACGATTTTATATGCTGCTGCTTTTGACGCAAATGGTGGTGTTTTTGAGCCTTTGTTTACAGAAGAAGATGCTATTATTTCTGATGAATTAAACCACGCTTCTATTATTGATGGTGTTCGTTTATGTAAAGCTGCTCGTTATCGTTATAAAAACAATAATATGGCTGATTTAGAGGCTCAATTAATTGTAGCTTCAGAAAAAAATCATCGTTTCAAAATTATTGTAACAGACGGAGTTTTCTCTATGGATGGTATCGTTGCAGACTTAAAAGGTGTTTGTGATTTAGCTGATAAATACGATGCTTTGGTAATGGTTGATGATTCTCACGCAACTGGTTTTATTGGAAAAACTGGACGTGGAACACATGAGCACAACGAAGTAATGGGACGTGTAGACATCATTACATCTACTTTAGGAAAAGCTTTAGGTGGTGCAATGGGTGGATTTACTTCTGGTAAAAAAGAAGTCATCGAAATGTTACGTCAAAAATCTCGTCCATATTTATTCTCTAACTCTTTAGCTCCTGGAATTGTTGGTGCAGCTTTACAAGTGTTAGAAATGTTAGAAAAAGATACTTCTTTACGCGATAAAGTAATGTGGAATGCTGAATATTTCCGCAAAGAAATGGTTGCTGCTGGTTTTGATATTCCAGAAGGTGATGCTGCAATTGTACCTGTTATGCTGTACGATGCGAAATTATCTCAAGTTATGGCAGACAAATTATTAGATGAAGGTGTTTATGTAATCGGATTCTTTTTCCCTGTTGTTCCTCGCGACAAAGCACGTATTCGTGTACAATTATCAGCTGCACATACAAAAGAGCAATTAGATCATACAATTGCTGCTTTTACAAAAGTTGGTAAAGAATTAGGAGTGATTAAATAAGAATTTGTTTTTTCAATATTATATTAGCGACTAAATATTTTTAGTCGCTTTTTTTATATATTTAACTTATGCTTTTCAAAAATAAAACATATCAAATAACGACAAATCTTTCTGAACAAGAAGTTTTTAAAATACTAAATGATAATACAGAAGAAAAAAGAATTCGTTTTTCTAAAAGTAAATATGAATTTGAAGGGATAGTTTATAAAGATCATTTCAATTTGATGAAAACGATTAGCGGACGAAATAGTTTTAATCCTCAAATTATTGGTCATTTCAATACCAACGACAATAAAACCACTATTGTTTACAATTTAGAATTAAACTCTTTTGTTTCAATATTTTTCATTGTTTGGATAAGTATTGTGACTTTATTTTTTATAATCTCACTTTTTCAAATTATTACTAATGGAATTCATAATTTTTTACCTTTAATTTCTATTCCGATGTTATTTTTTGGATTCATATTATATTTTGTTGCTACAAAAATGTCTGAGGATAAAATCACTGAAACTTTTGAAAAATTATTTCAAGAAAAAGTTCAAGAAGTAAAATAATTCAACGCCACGAATTGTCTCTCAAAATCCTTACTTTTACAACAACTCAACGAAAGAAAATTTCAAAATGGCTCAATTCATAGAAAATGTTGTAAAAGATTTAGTCCAAAATCAAAAAAACTTTATCAACACCACTTTAGTTTTACCAGGAAAACGTCCCATGTTATTCTTCAAACAAGAATTTCAGCGTCAAGCGCAAAATATCATTCTTCCACAAATGAAAAGTATCGAAGAATTGATGAGCGAACTTTCTGGTTTAGAAATTATTTCTGGAATTAATCTATGGTTCAAAGCGTATCAAGCCTATAAAAAAATCGTTGACAAGCCTGATTCTTTCGAAGATTTTATCAAATGGGGACCAACTGTTTTGAAAGATTTCGATGATATCGATGCTTCTTTGCAACCTGCGCATAAAGTTTTAGACTATTTGATTTCGGTAGAACGAATTAGTCAATGGGGAGATGGAAAAATTGAGATTGGGAAAAATGAAATCATTCAAAATCACTTAACGTTTTGGGGAATTGTTTCAAAATTATATTTTCAATTACAACAAGATCTGTTGGATTCGAAAGAAGGTTATGCTGGGATGGTTTTTAGAATCGCAAGTGAAAAGGTTGAAGAGATTGTCGAAAACAGAACTTCACATTATGTTTTTGCTGGTTTTAATGCCTTGACAAAAGCAGAACAAGCACTAATTTTTCGATTAGAAAAAGAAAAATTAGCCACTTTATATTGGGATGCAGATAAATATTATTACGAAAATCCGAATCAAGAAGCTGGTTCTTTTCTAAGAAAATACAAAGAAAAAATAAAACCTATCAATTGGGTGGTTGATGAATTTTCGAGACCAAAAAATTTACAGACAATTGGTGTTGCAAAACAAGTTGGACAAGCAAAATATATTGCAGATTTAATTAGAAATCTCAACGAAGATGAGATAAAAAATACCGCGTTGATTTTGGCTGATGAATCTATTTTACCAGCAATTCTCAATTCGTTGCCCGAAAATATCACACATCTCAACATTTCGATGGGAATTCCGTTACGTTCTGTTCCGTTAGCGCAATTTTTCAAATCAATTTTTGAGTTGCAAATGAATCGGGAGAAGTTAGGAAAAGGAACCATGTTTTATTTCAAAAATGTCTTACAAATTCTTGAAAATAAAACATTATCTCTTTTTAGCACAGAAGAAAGTCGAAGATTAATCGGTGATATTCGTTTACAAAATAGAATATTTAATTCTCAAAATTCGATTCAAAATGCCTTAAGAGAATCAATCTTTAAATCTATTTTTCATATTCCGAAAAGCATCACTGAATTTATTCATCATCTAAAAAATTGGACAGACGAATTACTGCATCATCCTTCGATGAACGATTTGTTGACAAAAGAATATTTGTTCTTTTTCAAAAAAGTTTTCAATCAATTGCACGAAAATTTGTTGAGTGTTGATGATATCAAAGATTACAGAACCTTGTTTTTATTGTACAATAAAATCGTTTCTTCCGAGACAATTTCCTTTATTGGAGAGCCTTTGAAAGGTTTACAATTGATGGGATTATTGGAAACTCGTTTATTGAATTTCGATAATATTATCATGACTTCTGTGAATGACGAAATTTTGCCTTTGGGACGACAAAACAATACATTTATTCCGTATGACATTCGCAAACAAATGAAATTGAATACATTTACCGAAAATGATTCGATTTATGCATATCACTTTTATCGTTTGATTCAGCGTGCGAAAAACGCTTATTTCGTGTACGATACCGAAGCTGACGGAATGGGTTCTGGAGAAAAATCTCGCTTTTTGGCTCAAATCAAATTTGAAAGTAATCACGAAGTGAAAGAAACTTTTGCTGCTCCAAGTTTTGTTACAAAACCTTTGAAAGAAATCATTGTTCCTAAAACTGACGAAACAATGGCTAAACTTCAAAATTGGGCTGAATATGGAATTTCACCTTCTTCACTTTCGACATATTTACGCAATCCGTTAGATTTTTATGAACAACGTGTTTTTAATGTAAATGAAGTCGAAGAAGCCGAAGAAATTGTAAGCGCAAGAACGTTAGGAAACATTGTACACGGAGCTTTAGAGGATTTGTACACGCCTTATATTGGACATATTTTGCATGAAAATGATTTCAAAAATATCGAAAAAATAAAAGATAAAACCTTACAAAAACATTTTAGCAAAGAATATAAAGATGGGCATTTAGATAAAGGACCAAATTATTTGATTTATAAAATTGCAGAGCGAATTGTAGATGGCGTTTTGTCTAAAGATACAACTACTGCAAAAGAAAATGAATTTGTTATTCGAGCTTTGGAGAGCAAGCTCGAAGTTGATTTTACACTTACAAATGGCAAAATTGTAAAACTGAAAGGGGTGATTGATAGAATTGATTCTGTCAATAATCAAACTCGAATTATTGATTACAAAACTGGTTATGCGAAAGATATTTCGGTTAAAACCGAAGAAATAGAAACCGTTTACAAAAAAGAAGATAAAGCCAAACAATTGCAATTAATTTTCTATGCTCATTTATTTTATGCAGACAAAAAAAATCTAAATAAAGACATTGAATTGTGTATTTATCCGATCAAATTTCCAAATAAAGATTTAATTAAACTTTCGGTTGATAAAAATACAACCATCGATTATTCGATTGTCGAAAATTCTACCGCACCGATGTCAACATTAATAGAAGAGATTTTAAATCAAGAAATTCCGTTCAAACAACCAGAATAGTACTCAATACACCATAAAGAAAACCCTTTGTAAACACTACATACAAAGGGTTTTATATTTTATTTGGTGTATAAATTGATTTATATTCTTAATAATTTGCTAAAAAATAGTAGTTTTGGAAAAGTTTAAAATCGCATAATGAAAAACAATAAACTTTTTATAGCTATTATTATTGCCCTTCTTATCGGGGTTGCGCTTGGAGGATATGTACATTATAATACCTCGCCAGAATTTATTAAAACATTTTCGACTAACATAAAACTTCTTGGTACTATTTTTATTCGTCTTATTCAGATGATTATTGCGCCTTTAGTTTTCTCAACATTAGTAGTTGGTATTGCTAAAATGGACGATATGAAAATGGTTGGACGTGTTGGTGGACGTGCAATGGGGTGGTTTATCACAGCTTCACTTACTTCTTTGGTGATTGGTGCTATTGTTATCAATGTAATGAAACCTGGAGAAGGATTGAACATTGAAATCGATTCAAGTTCTGCTCAAGATTTATTAAAAGGTCAAGCTTCGCTTACATTAGAACATTTCATTACACACATGATTCCTAAATCTGTTTTCGAATCATTTGCAACGAATGAAATCTTACAAATCGTTGTTTTCTCTATTTTCTTTGGTGTCGCAATGGCAGCTTATGGAAAAGAAGGAGAAATGATTACGAAAGCGTTAGACAAAATTTCACATATCGTTTTAATCATGGTTGGATACGTAATGTGGACTGCGCCATTAGGAGTTTTAGGAACTATTTCTGCTGCTATTGCTACGTACGGATTCGGAATATTCTTACTTTATGTTAAATATTTAATCGCCTTTGTAATTGGTATTTTACTTCTTTGGGCTGTTTTAATTTTGGTTGGATATTTCATCTTAGGAAAACGAGTAATCGACTTATTAAAACATATCAAAGCGCCTTTATTAATCGCTTTCTCTACAACTTCATCAGAAGCTGTATTCCCAAAATTAGTAGAAGAATTAGAAAAATTTGGAGCGCAAAAGAAAATTATTTCGTTTACTTTGCCGCTCGGATATTCCTTCAATTTAGATGGATCAATGATGTACATGACGTTTGCGTCGTTATTTATCGCGCAAGTTTATGGAATTCACATGCCGATCGAGAAACAAATTTTGATGTTATTGGTCTTAATGCTTACTTCAAAAGGTGTTGCAGGTGTGCCAAGGGCTTCATTAATTGTAGTGGTTGCAACTTGTTCGATGTTTGGAATTCCGCCAGAAGGAATCGCATTGATTTTACCTATCGACCATTTCTGTGATATGGCTCGTTCGATGACGAATGTTCTTGGAAATGCTTTATCGACTGTTGCGGTTGATAAATGGGAAGGACACGTGGCAATTGAACAAACATATACGCACGATGATGATCATCACAAAGCTTAAATAAAAATTGCTTTTCAAAAATATAACAAGAAATGCGACCTTTATCGGGTCACATTTCTTGTTATAATCTCATTTCGTTAACTGATTACAATTCGTTATATTTCGGAAATTTAGGATGAACAATTCGTTTCCATTCCGGATGCTTTTTGATGTAGGCATACACATAAGGACAATACGGAAACAAAGGATTTTTATGTTCCTCCAAATAAACCAATGTTTTTTCTACCAAAGCAGCCGCAACACCTCTTCCTCCTAATTCTTCAGGAACTTCGGTATGAATCAATTTGATGATATCATCTTCTTGTTTATAATCTATAAAAGCGATGTATCCATCAACATTCAACTCAAAGCGTGAAGTTGATTCATTTTTTACAACCAGTAAAGGAATTAATTCTTCATTCATATTATTTCTTTTTTTATGACAATAATCCGATAAAAATCTGTTTTCAGAATTGATATACATCAAAAAAGCAACCAAAAATTTTGATTGCTTTTTCCTACTATTCTATGCTGATTTCAATTCTATTAACGTAATTTCTGGCCAAATCCCAACTCTTCCAGGATAAAAATGATAACCAAAACCACGATTTACATTGATAATTTTTCCTTCAAAATCATAAAATCCTGCCCATTGCGGATACACATATTGCGCAGGACTCCAACGCAAACCAATTTTCGGAACTTCAATTCCCAACTGCATTCCATGCGTATGTCCAGACAAAGTCAAGTCAAAATGTTTGGGATGATTCTTCAAAATTTCGTTCCAATGCGAAGGATCATGTGACATTACAATTTTAAAATCCTCTGCATTTACATAATTCGAAGCTACATCAATATCACCTAATTTCTTAAATCGTGTTCCCCAATTCTGAACGCCAATCAACGCAATTTTTTCACCACTCTTTGTAATAAATCGGTTTTCATTTAATAATAATTTCATTCCAATCTTAGGGAAAATCGCTTTGATTTTCTCAAAATTATCTTGCTTTTCTTCCTCCGTTTTCCAATCCGAATATTCACCATAATCATGATTTCCTAACACTGCAAAATTACCATGCGGCGCTTGTTTTATTTTCGAAAAAACATCGTACCATTTGTCCATTTCCCAATGAAAATTATTCACAATATCTCCCGTAAATAACAATATATCAAACTCTTGTTGATTGATTAAATCGACTGCATATTCTATCTTTTCTCGATTATCCAAACTTCCCGAATGAATATCTGTAATATGTAAAATCTTGAAACCGTCAAACGATTTTGGTAAACGTTGATAAGCCAATTTTTTCTTGATTACTTTGAAATTATATTTTCCAATTGTCATTCCATAAATCAAACTAAAAAAAGGTATTGAAGCCACTGTTAATCCAGAAATCATTACAAATTTTCGGCGAGAAGGTAAATAAGAATCTTCTTTTGTTGGATGATTTGTTGCACGATTAAATAGCCAACCAAATCCTCTAAAAATATCTTGAACAAGAAAAAATAAAAACATAATCAATCGCGGAAAACCAAACAACATAAACAGACCTGTTGCCCACATTGTCGTTTGCGTTTGACCGACATTACGATCAAAAAAGATTAAATTATATCCAAAATTACCCAAAACAAGTAACCACAAAAGCATATTCCCGAAAAGAATATACTTATTTTGAATGAATTTTTTAAAATTATAATACAGGTAAATTTCAAGTACGATTGAAATAATTATTGACGTGATAACACTATAAACAAACATTATTTTATTTGATTTTGAACAAAAATAAAAGAAATCTTTCTAACAGTGATTTATTATTAAATTCTTAACAGAACATTATAAAATTTATAGATGATTCTACACAAAAATTTGCGTGATAAAAACGTAACTTTGTAGCATATTTTTAAGCATAAATTATGAAAAATAGACTACCTGTAACGGTACTTTCTGGATTTCTTGGAAGCGGAAAAACGACACTTCTTAATCATATATTACACAATAAAAAAGGACTAAAAGTAGCAGTTATCGTGAACGATATGGGCGCAGTAAATATTGATGCGCAAATGGTTTCTCGCGAAAATGATTTAATTCAAACGGATGAAAAATTGGTTGAATTAAGCAACGGTTGCGTTTGTTGTGAATTACGAGAAGATTTGATCGTAGAAATAGAGAAGTTGGCACAATCAGGGAAATATGATTATTTGGTTATCGAAAGTTCTGGTATTTCTGATCCAGGTCCTATTGCGCAGTCATTGGATTTTGTTTCGCCAGATGGTAAAATTGATTTGCCAAAAGTTGCGCGTTTAGATACGTTGGTAACTGTAGTTGACGCTTATAATTTCTTCAAAAATTTAGGAACTGATGAAGATGTTTTTGATCGTGGTTTCACAGAAAATAGAGACGATAATCGTCCGATTGTAAATCTTTTAATCGATCAAATTGAATTTTCGAATGTGATTATTCTAAATAAAATGGATTTGGTTGAAGAAGAAACGTTGATGAATATTGAAGCGTTTGTGACAAAATTAAATCCTTCTGCTAAAATAATTCCTGCAAGTTTTTCTCACGTTGAATTAACTGAAATTTTGAATACCAATCTATTCGATTTCGAAAAAATTCAGGATATAGACGCCTGGGTAAAATTATTAGAAGAGCAAGAAAAAGAGGAACATCACCATCACCATCATCACGACCATGATCAAGAATGTGGCGAACATTGTACACACGAACACCACGATCATTTGGAAGAAAAATATGGAATGACTTCTTTTGTTTACAGACAAAAAATTCCATTTCATGCAGAACGTTTTTTAACCTATTTGAATGATAATTTTCCAGCAACAATTTACCGTTCAAAAGGTTTATTTTGGTTAGCAAATCGTCCTGATGAAGCTATTTTCTTGAGTCAAGCTGGTGGTAGTATCCGAATTGATCCTGCGGGGGCTTGGTGGTGCTCGATGCCATATGACGAAAGAATTCAGTTTGCAGCGTATCAATTTAATCAAAAAACGATTGAAGCCAAATGGTCGAAAGAATGGGGAGATCGAATGATAGAACTTGTTTTCATTGGACAAGGTTTGGATAAAGAAAAAGTTACACAAGAATTAAACTCTTGTTTGCTGAATGAGCAAGAAATTGCTGAATGGCAAGCAAAACATAATTAAAATAAAAGAGCCTTATTTCGAATTGAAATAAGGCTCTTCTCTTATCATCCTTGTTCTAAAGATTTAAATAGATTTATTTCATTTATCAAATTCACTTGTTCTTTTCTAAGGCTCGGTTAATTACAAACAGCTATGTTTATCCTATCCCGAGGACTCAGTTGATTGTAAACAGATGTGTTTGTAATAAAATCTTCTTGACAAACATTACAAACAAGTATGTTTGTAATAAAATTTGGAACGGATATTTATATTTTTTGTTTTTGATTGAATGAATAAATCAAGTAAAACAAGAATGGTAAAATAAATATCGAGCCGAGTAATAATGCCCAAGCTAACATATTTATCGTACTCAACGCACCGTAATCTGTTAATAAAGATAATGTTGAACCATCTTTAAATAATACCAAATTTGGAAAATGCGAATAAGTTGCCGCAAATAAAATCATCATCACAATAATTCCTGCGTAAACTTTCAACAAAGAATCCTTCGCTTTATTTAAGGCTGAAAGTAATAATACAATCGAAATTGAAGCAATTGCAATTGCGATATAACCGTAAATTTCTGATGTTATCCAACTAAATAATGGAATGTTTTTCCAAAGTGAAACTGCAAATACCAATGCACCAGCAACAAAAATTAAAGCTGTATAAAGCTTCGCACGTTTTCTTAAAATCACTTTATCTTCTTCGTTTTTAACAGTTTGAATTGAATAAACCGAAGCCAAGAAAGCACAAATCACAACAGTAAAAATTCCAACTGAAAAATTAAACCAACTTAGCCACGAAAATATATATGCATCTTGAAACGAAAATGCATTATCATCAATACTTCCTGAAACGATAGATCCTGCAATTATTCCCAAAAACAAAGGCGTCACAACACTTGAATAGGTAAAAATGACATCGTACAGATTGTGCCATTTATCATTGATTGCATCATAATTTCTAAACGTAAACGATGTTCCACGCGCTATGATTCCTAACAACATAATCACTAACGGAATATGTAAATAATTAGAAACATCTGCATAAACCTTAGGAAAACCGACAAACAAAATTACAATGGCAATGATTAACCACATATGATTTGCTTCCCAAATAGGTCCAATCGAATTGTACATAATCTTCTGCGTACGTTTTTTGTAACTCTTTTCAGAGAATAATTCGACAATTCCAGCACCGAAATCTGCTCCACCTAAAATTAAATATAAACAGATGGCAACCCACAAAAATGCTATTACTACGTAAATCATACTTAATGTTTTTCTGGTTTATAATTTGGATCTTCTGGATCGTAAAGCTTCGCAACCATTTGTATTTGTCGATTCATTAAGAACACTAAAATAATGGACAATGTAATGAATACAAACGTGAAAATGTAAAACGAATATTGTATTCCTGGCATTGGCGTGATGGAATCTACCGTTCGCATAATTCCGTAAATAATCCACGGTTGACGACCGACTTCTGTTACCGTCCAACCTGCTTCTAAAGCGATGTATCCGAAAGGTGTCGCAATCATAAACAATTTATAAAACCAGCGTTTTGTTCGCCAATCTTTCTTAAAAAATTGCGCAATCAAATAAATAACAGCTATTCCCATCATCAACATTCCGAATGTTATCATAATCTGAAAAGCATAATGTACAACTGCCACAGGCGGCCATTCATCTTTCGGAAATTCTTCTAGACCTTTTACAGGTGTTTTGAAATCTGAATGAACCAAGAAACTCAATACACCCGGAACTTTTATCGCATATTTAATCTCTTCTTTTGATTCGTCCACTATTCCACCCAAAACAAATGAAGCACTTTCTTCTGTTTTGAAATGCGCTTCCATCGCAGCCAATTTAATCGGTTGACGTTTTGCTACATCTTTCGCCGAAATATCACCACTCAAAGGTGCTAACATTGCTGCTGTAATCGCTAAAACAGAACTAATTTTGAATGCTTCGCGATGAAAATTTACATTCTTACCTTTCAAAATAAGATAAGCATGTAAACCCGCAACCGCAAATCCAGTCGCACAAAAAGCTGCAATTGTCATGTGCAACGCTTGTGAAAACCACGCATCGTTGAACATAGCTTTTACAGGATCTATGTTTAAATATTCGCCATTTATAAAATCGAAACCTGACGGAGAATTCATCCAAGCATTTGCAGCAACAACCAAAATCCCTGAAGCTAAACCACTAATCCCTACAATTACACCACAAATCCAATGAAACCATTTATTGAATTTGTCCCAACCATAAAGGAAAAAACCTAAAGCAATGGCTTCAATAAAAAAAGCTGTTCCTTCTAACGAAAATGGCATTCCGAAAATTGGTCCAGCGTGTTCCATAAATTTAGGAAACAATAATCCTAACTCAAACGAAAGCATTGTACCAGAAACTGCTCCCGTAGCAAATAAAATTGCAACTCCCTTACTCCAAGCTTTGGTTAACCCTTTGTAAATTTCGTTTTTAGTTTTGAGGTATTTGTAGTGAGCGATTGCCATCATAAACGGCATCACCATTCCAACACACGAAAAAACAATGTGAAAGGCAAGCGACATCGCCATTTGACTTCTGGCAGCAATAAAATCGTCCATAAGTAGTTGTTTATAATTTGTTTGTTGGTTAAAGTTACTAAATAAAAAGAGGCAATTCGATTTTGAATTGCCTCTTTTTATATGATTTTGATTATATGTGATTTTCAAAAATTATTCAAATAATCTACATTCGGTATTTGATAAACTTTATTACTATCAAAATTTTTAATTTTATTACCCCTTACCATAATTCTTTTAGTTCCAGACTCTGTTGAAAAAATAATTTGAAAATCTTCATCAAAATTTTTAGAATCTATTTGTTTAGCTTTATTTAAAATAACTAAAAGTTGTTTTATCTGATTGTCATTTAATTGTTTTATTTCTGAAAATTTTCCATTTGAATTACTATCAGGTCTTTCTAATATAACTTCTTTAATTTCATTAATATTAGATGGATAATTTAACCTATCAATATTTGAACATGAAATTATAAATAGAAAAAGTAAAACAATCTTGATATACATCTTAATAAAATTGATTTTCTATTTAGCTGTCGCAGGAACTAACCACTTGAATTGTGGTCCTACTTCAGGAATTACAATACGTTGCGAAATTCTATCCATTCTATCTGGGAATTTCATGATATAATCTCTTGCTTTTTCAGCCTCAGCATTCAATCCAGAGATTTTATCTAATTGCCAAGCTTCAATTAATTTTCGCATAATATCGATGTAATCAAACGCTGTGTACACATTAATGCGTTGCGCTGCATCTGAAAACGCATCAAACAAAGTTCCTCTTTCTTCACCAGAAGCTCTTAAGAAATGCGCTGGCATTACAATTTTAAGTTTGAACATATGTTGAACAGCTAACATCATTTCAGAAGGATCAGCTTCGAAGATACGACGAACGAACTCTGTGTAAGCTAAATGGTGACGCATTTCATCTCCTGCAATAATTTTACACATACGCGATAATTTTTTCGCTCCGTATTTTTTTGCAATTGCTGATACATTATTGTGCGATACATAAGTTGCTAATTCTTGAAAACTTGTGTAAACAAAGTTTTTGTAAGGATCGTGTGCTGTTCCAATGTCGAAACCGTCATTTATCAAATGTTGCGTTGTTACTTCAACCTCGCGCATATTGATACGTCCTGATAAATACAAAAATTTATTCAAAACATCACCGTGACGATTTTCCTCTCCTGTCCAATGGCGAATCCATTTTGCCCAACCATTTTCTAGGTAATTTCCTTCTTCATCTACCACACCGTCCATTTGCATCAACCAAGATTCGTAGGTTGGCAAAGCTTCCTCGGTAATGGTATCACCAATCAATGTAATCCAGAAATCATCTGGCAAATCTTTCGAAAGCTCTTGTAATTCTTTGATTTCGTCAAAAAAAGAATCTGTTTGAGAATTCGGTAAAAAATCTGTTGGTTGCCAAATTTTATCGGCTGGAACTAAGAATTTGTCCATATAAGCATCAATATCTTTCTCAAGAAATTGCATTACTTCCAGGCGAACATTATTTATTGACATATAATTATTTTATGCGGTTATACTACTTTTTACAGTTTTTTCGGTAAGCTCGAATATTTCATCAAACTTATAGTCACTCACTTTTAAGGGTTTATGGTATTGTATCGTTACTTTCGCGCCCAAATACATCGGGAATTTACCCCACTTTTCTATTTCCCACGTATTATTTAGCGTAACGGGAACAACATAAGCGTCTTTAGCATATTTCGTCAAAACTTTCAATCCATTTTCTTTGAAAGCCTTTGGTACTCCATTTTTGCTTCTTGTACCTTCTGGAAAAATAATAGCTGAATAATTATTTTTCTGAATGTATTGCGCTAATTTTTTTATTTCCTCTATTGCTTGTTTTCCGTTCTTACGATCGATTAATGCAGAACCTCCATGCGTTAAATTGTACGATACACTGGGAATTCCTTTTCCCAATTCTATTTTCGAAATAAACTTAGGATGATAATCAGCCAAATCATATTCCAACGGAGAAATATCATACATACTTTGGTGATTACTCACAAAAATCAATGGTACATTTTGTTTCAAATTTTCTCTTCCTTTATAGGTATACGTTGTACCTAAAATTCTTGTCCAAAAAACCAAAAGACCATTCATCACTTTTACACTTTTGTGATGAGCAGCATAACCTCCCAAATTGTAGCACAACCATTGCACAACATGCATTACCAACAACGTTAATCCATAAAAAATATAAAAGATTATAGATAACGGATAACTTAAAATTTTCTTCAACATTAGAAATTTAGACAAATTTAATAAAAAATTATGCTAAGCATAATATATTTTTCTAGGCGATTTACTTTATTAATTTCAAAGTTAACTTTTCTTGATGAGCTTCATCATAAAAAGTAATTTGATTTGATGATTTTACTTTAAAATATGCAGTTTTTTGCAAATTTTGAATCAAATTTTGAGGAATTTCGCAATCAGAATTCACTTGTTTTAAATGATTAAAAATTATAGCTTGATCTATTTTGGTATAATCAGCCGTAATAATTCCGCAAACCGTTTTCATTACCATTTTTTTCGTTGCATCTTCAAAAATAATGTAATCTCCTCCATCATTTATATTCCATTTACCCGACAAATCGCTAATTTCTGAAGTCACAACTTTAGTTTCGGAAACTGTTTTGGTTGGTAAACAACTTGTTAATCCTAAAACAAAAAACAAAAGTATTGCTTGAATTGTATATTTCACGTGGTTTTATTTGTAACGAAGGTAGAAATATTTTGAATATTACGGATTGATTTTTTAAATATTCAATTTTATTAAGAAATTTGTTCTCTAAATAAGAAACAATGGCGAACACAAAGAAAGGAGAAGTTTTTACTGATCAAAATAACATCAAAAAAGTAAAAATAGAACGAAAACCAAGTTTTCCTAAAATCTATATTTTAACCGATGATTGTCAATTCGTGGAAGATGGTTTGTACGAATTAGATTTTTTTGAAACGCCAAGTGTGACTAATTTCAAATCTAAATTGAATCCAACTATTCCTGCAATTAACTTTAAACAATTGAGTGAAAAAGGAAAAGATTTTTTACAATAATATGCTGAAATAATTTTCTCTAAAAACACAATTAAATAACAACACAATATCCATTGTTGAAAAAATAGAATTCTACATTTTTTCTCCTACTTTCCTTCGAGGTTTCTTCGACCGTTGTTCGACGNNCGTCGAACAACGGTCGAAGAATGGTCGAACAACAATCGAACAAACTAAAAAACAACTAAAAATTCATATCGCTCAAAACGATGATAAATAGAGGCATAAAAAAGAATTTTTCTTTTTACTAATTGAATAAATAATGATAGGACAAATACGGACACAAAAAATGTTTTTTTTATAATTATTCTAACTTTTTAGTATCTTTATGAATCTTCGTTTTTTGAAAAATCAATAAAAGACGAAAATTTATTAAAAACTTCCTCCGAAATTAGCACCTTCAAATAGTTTTAAAATTCCAAAAAAAGGAATAAAACTTAAAAGTAATACAAGATATAATATCCTATTTTTATAGTTAAAAATAATGGATATTACTGAAAAAAGTGGACATAAAATAAAAGACCCAAATCCAGTAATAGCTATAAAATCGAACATAAAATTTTGATTTCTTGCTATTTCAGTTCCATCAATACTATACATAACAATAAAGCATAGAAAGAAGAATATTGTCAATCCTATAAATACTCTTGATATGTTGATTTTGGTTGGCTGATTCATACAATTTATTTGAATAAAAATAAGTAAACTTTACAGAAAGCATCTCACTGAAAATAGTGATTTACAATTTTGCTTAAAATTTGATTGTATTGAAGCAGTAATAAACAAAAAACCCATACTGATAATCAGTATGGGTTTTCTTTAGATTGTGATCCAGTCAGGATTCGAACCTGAGACCTACTGCTTAGAAGGCAGTTGCTCTATCCAGCTGAGCTACTGGACCAATCCAAAATTCTATTACTAAAATTCGTCGGGGTGGCAGGATTCGAACCTGCGACCTCCTGCTCCCAAAGCAGGCGCGATGACCGGGCTACGCTACACCCCGAGTGGTGTTTTATTTCTAGCTTTAAAAAAGCGGAGAGACAGGGACTCGAACCCTGGCATCGGTTTCCCGATGACAGATTAGCAATCTGCTCCATTACCGCTCTGGCACCTCTCCTAACTTTTAAAAATAAGACTGATTAGTCTCATAAAGCGGTTGCAAATATATATTGACTTTTATTGCAAAACAAGTCTTTTTAGAAAAAAAATTAAATTATTTGGCTTAATTTTGGCTATTCAAAAGACTATTTAGAACTAAAAGAATGAATTTTAAAGGATTAGTATTTTCGGCAATTTCTTGTTTTTTTATTTTGGCTAGTTGTGCAACTAAAACAGTTCCACCAAAAACAATTACAAAAGTAATTCGTGACACAGTCATTATCAATTCAAAAACAGATCAACCGGAAATGACTCGAGCTGCAAAACTCGACAAGTACAAGGTGACAACAGATTATTATCCATCTATTTCGCAAGATGAACGTGTACGATTTTTAGTGTTACACTACACAGCAATCAACACAGAGTTATCGTTAAAAGTATTGACTCAGAAAGATGTAAGTGCACATTATTTGGTAAATGATTATGATGACAAAACAATTAATCTTTTAGTTGACGAAACAAAACGTGCATGGCATGCAGGTGTTAGTAGTTGGAAAGGATTGGATAATATAAACTTTTCTTCTATTGGTATCGAAATCGTTAATCTTGGAAACAAAGGAACGGATGCTTATCCAAATTACACGCCTTATCCAGATTATCAAATCAAAAAAGTAGGTGAATTGACACAAGATATTGTAAAACGTTATAATATTTCTCCTTTTAATGTAATTGGGCATTCTGATGTTGCGCCAGGAAGAAAACCAGATCCGGGTCCACTTTTCCCTTGGAAAAAATTATATACAGATTACGGTGTTGGTGCTTGGTACGATGATACAGACAAGTATGTATTTTTGCAACAATATCCTTGGGATACAACAAGTTCCGTTTTTATCACACAAGTGCAAACTGATCTTAAGAAATATGGGTACAACGTTCCTACAAATGGAATGATAGACGCGCAAACAAAAAATGCAATTGTGGCATTTCAGATGCATTTCCGTCCAGAAAAATACGATGGAGTTGTAGATGCTGAAACTTGGGCAATCTTGAAAGCATTAAACAAAAAATATAATCCATAAATCAATTTTGATTTATAGTATGAAACTCCTACGTGTTAGGAGTTTTTTATGGAATAAACTTTCAGTAAAATAATATGAATAAATAGCTTAATTTTCATTAAAAATGGAATTGAGAGTTAAGAAAAATTGAAGTAATTTTATCCAAAATAATATAACATGGCTTTTAAAAGTTTGCGCCCAATTATTTGGACGAAAGATTTACAAAAAACAACAAAATTCTATAAAAAATTAGGATTTAAGATTGCTGATCAAAATGAAGATTGGATTTGGGCTTGCTTGCAAAAAGACGATGTAGAAATTATGTTGGCTTATCCAAATGAAGGAGCAGATTTTGAACGAGCTAATTTCACAGGTTCTTTTTATTTTGTTGTAGACAACGTAGACGAGTTGTGGAATCAAGTAAAAGATGATTGCGAAGTTGTATATGAAATTGAGACCTTTGAATGGGATATGCGCGAGTTTGCAATCTACGACAACAATGGTTATATCTTACAATTTGGACAAGAAATAGAAGTTACATTCGAAGATTAATTATGATCTCAAAACGATATTACAACATTATTTTAGCGATAATTATTCTTATTATTCCAATTGTTTTTTACATGATTATTAACACTATGGTTAGTATAAAATATGAAACCGACGGAGTTGACACTTGTATTTCTACTGTAACAGGAAAAAATCTTTGTTCGCAAATCGATCAACTAAAAGTTACTATTTATATTGACATGATTGTGATGATTTTCTGGTTAGCCTTAAGAAACTTAATCGTAAAAAAATAACTTATGGATTATCATTTCGAAGAAAAATTTGAACAAATTAATTTCTCAGAAAATCAAAATATATCTGGTGAATACGAGAATTGCGAGTTTATAAATTGTGATTTGAATGGATTAGATTTAAGCGATATCAAATTTATTCAATGTCAATTTATCGAATGTAATTTGAGTAATGTAACTTTAGAAAACACAAGCTTTCAGCAAGTTGAGTTTATGAATTGTAAAATGATAGGTTTTAATCTCGAAAATTCGAACAAATTTGGGTTAAGCATTTCATTTGAAAATTGTACGTTAAACGACTCATCTTTTTATGAATTACCGCTAAAAAAGACAAAGTTTAGCAATTGTTCTTTACAAAATGTAGAATTTTCTTTCGCAGATCTTAGTCAAGCTTATTTTATGAATTGTAATTTGGCTCACACCATTTTCTATCAGACCAATTTAAAGCAAGCCAACTTCAAAACGGCTTATAATTTCACGATAAATCCGAATGATAATCAATTGAAAGGCGCGCAGTTTTCCAAAGAAAATTGTGTTGGATTATTAGATTATCTTAGAATTACAATAAATTAAAAAAAGGTTTCGAATAAAATCGAAACCTTTTTTATGCTTTCTACTTATACTATTCTAATCAGAATAAATAATTTCAGATTATATTTTACTAAATCATAACATTTTAGAATAAATTACTTCTATATTTTATCAATTAGTCAATAATTATTTCTTGATTTAATAAATAATAAGATTATTATTGCATCTTTTTTTGATAAATTTTCTGAAATAAATCCAACTCAGATTATCAACTTAAAACTTTTCTTGACATTTTTTTAAGAAATTAAAAAAAATATTAGCGTATTATTTACACTAATAAAATAAAAAAGAAATTCTTTATCAAAAAAAGCATTATTATTATTCAATACATTATTTTAGATAAACTTAAGTCTATTAATTAAGTCAATACAAAATCACAAATAATGTACAACTAACACCATTTATTAAAAAATGAAAAAAATTTTTGTCGCAATTGCTCTACTATCCATTTTTGGAGCCACGGAATTGAAGGCTCAATATGCTTCTGAATATGACGGCGGTTTGGTCGTTAAATTAAATCCAGAAGGAAGTAAATATGTCCGATTTATTCTTTGGGGACAAACTTGGTTTCAGGATTACGAAGGAAAACACGCCAATGATGGATTTTCTATCAAACGAGCGCGCGTTCTTGCTTATTCACAAATCAATGATCGATTTATGATTTTAACACATTTTGGTGCAAATGGAATCTATGATAATAATCTTTCTCCGATGGGAAAAAGTACAGATGTATCGTTTTTCTTGCATGAAATGTTTTTACAATATAAGGTAACAAACAATTTAGCAATTGGTGCTGGAGTTCACAATTTTGGTGGAATTTCTCGTGGAAATGGTCAAGGTTCTATCAATATGTTGACCTTAGATAATAACAGAGCTGACTGGTCAACACTTGGTTTGTCTGATCAATTTTCAAATCATTTGGGAATGTTTGCAAAAGGGCGAATTGGAAAACTGAATTATCGTTTAGCATTAAGTGATGCTATTACTAATACTTTAGATGGAAACTCTTCGACAGTTTTAGAAAACGGACAAGAAAAGTATTTAGGAAAAGCGATACTTGGAGAAGGAAAATATGCGGTTTCAGGATATTTTGATTATCAATTTTTAGATCAAGAATCAAATGCTTTACCTTATCGCGTTGGAACCTATTTAGGAACTAAAAAAGTATTTAACATCGGAGCAGGATTTTTCAATCAAAGTAATGCAATTGTCAAAAAAGAAAATGATAATTTGATTGGAGAAAATGTAACTCATCTTGCTGTTGATGCTTTTTATGATGCGCCAATCGGAAAATCTTCTTCGATAACAGCTTATGCGAAATATCAAAATTCGGACATGGGCGAAAATTATGTACAAGGAAATGTTGTAGGAGATGGAAATCAGTTTTCTGGACATGTCGGGTATTTATTGCCTAAAAACATCAAAGAAGGAGAAGGAAAATTCCGTAATAGAATTCAGCCGTATGTAGGATATTCTTACAGAGATTTCAAAGGTCTAGTAAAGCCTGCAAACGAATTAAAATTAGGTGGAAACTGGTACATTGATGGTCAGAATGCTAAAATTTCTGTAGAATATCAAAAATCTTTCGATCAACCAAAACACATGGACGACATGATAACAATACAAGCAATGATATTATTATAAAAAAACACACAAGAATTAACACAAAAACACATTATTTATGAGCGAAACTGCTAACAAAAAAACAATCTGGAAAGTGATTGGTGCTTCCTCGATGGGAACGCTAATTGAATGGTATGACTTCTTTATTTTTGGAAGTTTAGCTGTTGTAATTTCTACTAAATTTTTCCCTGCTGACAATCCTACAGCTGCCTTTTTATCAACATTAGCAACATTTGCTGCTGGATTTGTTGTACGTCCATTTGGCGCGTTATTCTTTGGTCGATTAGGAGATATTATTGGTCGTAAATATACATTTATGGCAACTTTAGTATTAATGGGAGGAGCAACTTTTTTAATAGGATGTATTCCATCTTACGAATCAATTGGTTTTATCGCACCTTTATTAGTATTAATCTTACGTTTATTACAAGGTTTAGCACTTGGAGGCGAATATGGAGGTGCTGCAACATACGTAGCAGAACACGCACCAGACGGAGAAAGAGGATATTGGACTTCTTGGATACAAACCACTGCAACAGTTGGTTTATTTGTTTCGTTATTGGTTATTTTATTAACGAAAACATTATTATCAGAAGAGCAGTTTGACCTTTGGGGATGGCGAGTTCCATTTATCTTATCAATCTTAATGGTTTACGTTTCATATTTGATTCGTAAAAATATGGACGAATCGCCAGCTTTCAAAAAAGCAAAAGATGAAGGAACAACTTCTAAAAATCCTTTGAAAGAATCTTTCGGGAATCGTTACAATATGAAATTCGTTTTATTAGCACTTTTTGGAGCTGTGATGGGACAAGGAGTTGTGTGGTATACAGGTCAGTTTTACTCGATGAGTTACATGAAAACGGTGATGAATGTAGAATCTGATCAAGTAGATTCTTTGTTAGGAATTGCTTTATTATTTGGTACACCTTTCTTTGTGTTCTTTGGATGGCTGAGTGATAAAGTTGGTCGAAAATGGGTGATGTTAATCGGAATGATTGTCGCTGTATTCTCGTATCGACCAATTTACGAATCAATGTATCAAACAACAAATCTTGAAAATAAAGAAGTAATTGCAGCACAAACAATTGAAAAAGCTGAAATCAAAAATGTTGACGAAAAATCTGATTCTATTTATACAATTCAAAAATCATTTACAGATGGCACGACTTATAAACAAGTTACAACGCTTCATTTAGAAAATGGTCAAGCAAAAATTGTAGATGGAAAAGTAAGTGAAATTGTAAAAAAATCGACACATATTAATAGTGGTGATAAATGGAAATTAGTTGGATTAATTTGGATTCAAATTATTTTTATCACAATGGTTTATGGTCCAATTGCTGCGTTCTTAGTAGAAATGTTCCCTGTTAAAATTAGATATACATCGATGTCTTTGCCTTACCACGTAGGAAACGGAATTTTTGGAGGTCTTTTACCTGCTGTTTCTACTTATTTGGTAACAAATGCCAAAAACAACGGAGATCCACAGTTTTACTTAGAGGGTCTTTGGTATCCTATTGGAATTGCGGCTGTTTGTTTTATCATCGGAGCAATTTATATCAGTAATAAAGACAGAAATGTTAACTAAAAAACTAATTAGAAATGGAAACAATTAAAAAAATATTAGGAATCGTTTGGATCGCATTATCACTTGTTTTAGCCTACTTTTGTATCATGGAATTTGGAATTCCAAAATTATCATCAGGTTCGCAAGATGATTTAGTATTCGGAATTATTATTCTATTTGTCCTTACACCAATTATAGTTATTGGAATGGCACTTTTTGGATATTATGCTTTACTCGGCGAATATAGCGAAGAAAAAATGTAAAAAACTACACACGAAATCCTCAACACATGTTGGGGATTTTTTATATAAAATGTATTTTCAATAAACGTTTTTATTAAATCCATAAAAAACAAATCATAAAACGTTAATATCTTTTTAAGAGTTTTAGCATAGTTTATGTCAATTAATTTTAAAATCAACAAAGGTACTCGAAGTTAAACTGAAATATAATTCAAATACAAAAAACCTTGCAAATACAAAGCTTTTCATTTATAATATAATTTCTAAAATTGTTTTATATCTGTTCTTTTTCCGTGATAGAAAAGTATTTTCCAGTGTTCTGTTTTCGCATCAACTTCCCACCGCAAACGATCTTCCATCGCTTTTACACCATCTACATCATTCTTGAAAGCAGCATGATATTTAAAATAATTTAATTGAGGTAGATTGTCAGCTCCATAAAATACAATTTCATCATTTTCTTTGATCCAAAAAACTTGTTGAAACGGAACGTGTCCTCCTGTTACTTCGAATTTGATATTATCCGTTATATTTCCACTATCATCATTCATCCATACAATATTTTTGAATGATTTCAACTTTTCTAAACGATCATAGTTATAAGAATTATTTGTTTGAACAACCGCATAATCATACTCGCGTTGTTGAATATAAATTTTTGCTTCAGGAAAGTTACATACAAACTGATCCCCTACCCAATTTCCAATTCCGTTGATATGATCTTTATGTAAATGCGAAATCAATACTTTCGTAATTTGATTTGGATTAATATTATATTCGCGTAATTTTTTTAGAATGATAGGTTCACAATCTACTTCAGTTCCGAAACCACAATCAATCAAAATATTTTCATCTCCAATTTGTATCAAAAATGGACGAACAATAAGATTATATCCGTCAGCGGGATTTTTAACATCAATATTATCACCTAAATAATGAAACTCTTTTTTTGCATCAACATGAAAAACACCTTCTAAAAGAGGAATAACTTTCATTTACTTTTATTTTTTACAAAGGTAATTCGTTTAGATTCTCTCTACAAAAAAAGGCTTCCAAAATAGGAAGCCTTAAAAATTATTCTGATTCAAATCTTATTTTACAATTGTCATTTCATCAACGATGTGTTTTGCTCCAGCAAATTTATCAACAACCCATAAAACATAACGAATATCTACAGAAATCGTACGTTGTAATTTAGGATCAAAGATAACGTCACCAGCCATTGCTTCAATGTTTCCGTCGAATGCAATACCGATTAATTCACCTTTACCATTCATTACCGGAGAACCAGAGTTACCTCCTGTAATATCATTGTTTGATAAGAAATTTACGTGTAAATATCCATCTTTATCTCCATATTGTCCATAATCTTTCGCTTTCGCTAAATCTAATAAACGTTGTGGATTTTCGAACTCTTCGTCACCTGCGATGTGTTTTGCAACTGTACCTTCTAATGTTGTGAAATAGTTAGAAGCAACATCTGGTTGACGTTTTGGATTTGTACTTTTTGGTAAATTTTGAATAGAACCGTAAGTTAAACGTAACGTAGAGTTAGCATCTGGATATAAAATATTTCCGATTTTAGACTCACGTAAACCTTTTACCAATAAACGGAAGTTTTTAGAATAAACATCATTCAATTTTGCTTGTTCATCAGTTTGCTTAGAAGCTCTTTCTACTAAAGCATTTGACAAAACATATAAAGGATCTTTTTTCAAGACTTCTACATCTGGAGAAATTAAGAAATTCTCAACTTGTTTTTGATCAGCGAAGAAACTTCTTTCAACAGCATCATTTACATAAGCTGTAAAGTTCTTGTTATTTTGCTTCGCTAAATCAGCAACATAAGGCGCTAAACCAGCTTCGCTCGCTTTAGAAGCATAAAGATTTAATTGAGCAGCCAATAAATCTTTTTCTAAAGGTAAATACATTTTTTCGTAATATGCATTGATTGCATTCTGAATTTTCGGACGCATTTCATCACGTTTTGCATCATTCGCTGCTGCATAGTTTTCTAATGCTTTTCCAATAGAATATGGCGCACTTGCTAAAGTTGAGTAACGCAATAAAATGTTGATGTAATTGTTATGACGAGCATCTAAATTTGTTTTCGCATAATAATTATTCAAATTCGAAACAACATCACCATATTCGGCTTTGTTTGCTCCTTTTTGAGCCCATTTATTGAATTTTTCTTCTTCTTTTGTTTTCTTCGCAACAGTTCCGTGAAGTTTTAAAGCTTCGATCATTCCATCACGATTTTTCCAATAGTTCGCAACTCCAGCATATTTAGAAGCATAATCAATATTTACTTTTTGATTTTGCTCCATATATTTTTTCATTTGATCCATTGTCACTTTAGAAGCTTCAACCCATGCAGGATAAGCGTACTCTACATTTTGAGCAACACCTTGCGCTGGCATCCAACGATTTGTACGACCTGGATAACCTAAAATCATAGCGAAATCATTTGGTTGATATCCTTTTAAAGAAACTGGTAAATGATGTTTTGGTTGCAACGGAACATTGCTTGTAGAATAAGCTGCAGGATTTCCATCTTTGTCACCATATACGCGGAACATAGAGAAATCTCCTGTGTGACGTGGCCATTCCCAGTTATCTGTATCTCCACCATATTTTCCAATAGAACTTGGAGGTGTTCCTACTAAACGTACATCCTCATAGTCTTGGTAAACAAAATAGTAATATTCATTTCCTTGGAAGAATGAACGAACAGAAACAACATATTTTCCGTTTTCACTGTTCTCTTTTTCAATTTTTGCAATCTCTTGGTTAATCGCTTTTTCACGATCTAACTCAGACATTTTATCATTTACAACACCTAAAATACGTTTAGAAACATCATCCATACGAACGAAGAAACGTACTTTTAAGCTTTTTGGTTTTAACTCAGCAGCTTTATCTTTCGCCCAAAAACCATCTTTTAAGTAATCATGTTCTGGAGCAGATAATTCAGCAATAGCACCATAACCACAGTGGTGATTTGTCAAAACTAAACCTTGTCCAGAAACCATTTCAGCAGTACATCCACCACCAAATTGTACAATAGCATCTTTTAAAGAGTTATTGTTGATACTATAAATTTCTTCTGAAGTTAATTGTAAACCTTGTTTTTGCATATCACGGTGATTCAGACGCTCGATGAACATCAAAAACCACATTCCTTCGTCAGCTTTCACTTTAAAAGGAAAAAGCATAACCACTAAAAGCGTGGATAATAAAAATTTTTTCATTATTTGTTTGTCTTCAATTTTACGAATTGCTAAAATAATTGATTATCTGAAGTTCTCCTAATCTTTAAGTATTTAATAAAGTTTTACTGAGGTTTTATTGTTAAAAAAAGATTATTTTTATTTAATTAACACAAAATTTGAATCGTGAAAGTAAAAATTAAAATCATTAATCTACTTTAGGTTATGATTGGTTTTATAGAACAAAAAAATCCGAGAAAATCTCGGACTTTTTACTTTATATCAAAACTTAATTAAGCTTCTTTATTATCTTGAGGTTTATCCTCTTTTTTCTCTGCTGATTTAGCAGGTTTTTCTGTTCTCTCTGGTTTTGGCAACAAAGCTTTACGAGATAATTTCATTTTCTTTTTATCATCGTAACCTAAGAATTTAACATCAATTTTATCACCGATGTTTACAGAATCTTCAACTTTTTCAAGACGTCTGTGCTCTAATTCAGAAATGTGAACTAAACCTTCAACTCCTTTTGCAATCTCTACAAACGCTCCAAATGGTTTGATAGATTTTACAACTGAATGATATGTTTCACCAACTTCTGGAACGAAAGCAATTTGTTTGATTCTTTCTACAACACGATCGATGTTTTCTTGAATCACACCATTGATTTCTACACGTCCTGTTGTATCTAACTCAGTAATTGCAATAACTGTTTCAGTTTCTTTTTGCATTTCTTGAATTACTTTTCCTCCAGGTCCGATTACTGCTCCAATGAATTCTTTAGGAATTTCAATTACAACAACTTTTGGTGCATTTGGTTTCAATTGTGGACGAGGTGCTGGTAAAGTTTCTAATAATTTACCTAAAATGTGCTCACGACCTTCTTTTGCTTGTAACAAAGCTGTTTCCATGATTTCCATAGATAAACCTTGTACTTTAATATCCATTTGACAAGCTGTGATACCGTCTGCAGTTCCTGTTACTTTAAAGTCCATATCTCCTAAGTGATCTTCATCTCCTAAGATATCAGACAATACTGTAAATTTCCCTGATTTAGTATCTGTGATTAACCCCATTGCAATACCTGAAACTGGTTTCTTCATTTGTAAACCAGAGTCCATAATTGCTAATGTTCCTGCACAAACTGTTGCCATAGAAGAAGAACCGTTAGATTCTAATACTTCAGAAACAATACGAACTGTATAAGGACAATCGTCAGGTAACATTTGCGCTAAAGCACGTTGTGCTAAGTTTCCGTGACCAACTTCACGACGAGAAGTTCCTCTTAATGGACGAGCTTCACCTGTTGAGAATGGAGGGAAATTATAGTGTAAAAAGAATTTTTCGTCGAAGTTTGTTACAACTCCATCAACCATATTAGCATCTTTAGAAGAACCTAAAGTTACTGTAGCTAATGCTTGAGTTTCCCCACGTGTGAAGATTGCAGAACCATGAGTTGATGGTAAATAATCAACTTCTGTCCAAATTGGACGAATCGTTTTTGGATCACGTCCATCTAAACGAATTCCTTCGTTTAAGATTAATTGACGTACAGCTTCTTTTTGTACATCGTGGAAGTAAATGTGAGCAAAAGGAGTTACACGAGCTAACTCTTCTTCATCTCCTTCGTATTGAGCTAAGAAATCTGCTTCAACTTGAGCAAATTTATCACCTCTTTCGTGTTTATCAGATGGGTGTTTAGCGATATCATAAAATTTATCATATCCATAAGCCCATACTTTTTCGCGAATTTCTTCGTCGTGTGTTTCGTGGCTATATTCACGTTTTGGTAAAGATTTACCTACTTTCGCTGCTAAACTTTCTTGTGCTTCAATTTGTTTTTTAATCTCAGCATGAGCAAATTCAATTGCGTCTAACATTTCACGTTCAGAAATTTCGCTCATCTCCCCTTCTACCATTACAACAGAATCTTTAGAAGCACCAACCATAATGTCGATATCTGCTTGGTCTAATTGTTCTTTTGAAGGATTAATCATTAACTCACCATTCAAACGAATAACGCGAGCTTCTGAAATTAATGTGAAAGGAATATCTGTAATTGCAATGGCTGCTGATGCAGCTAAACCAGCTAAAGCTTCTGGCATTACATTTTTGTCGTAAGAAATAAGTGAGATCATGACCTGAACCTCAGCATGAAAGTCTTCTGGAAACATTGGGCGTAAAACACGGTCTACAAGACGCATTGTTAATACTTCATCATCTGATGGTTTTGCTTCTCTTCTGAAGAAATTCCCTGGGATGCGTCCTGCAGCGTAAAATTTTTCTCTATAATCTACTGTTAAAGGTAAAAAATCTACACCTGGATTTGCTTCTTTGTTTGCTACAACTGTAGCTAATAACATGGTGTCGCCCATGCGTACAACCACAGATCCGTCAGCTTGTTTTGCTAATTTCCCTGTTTCGATTGTAATTTCTCTTCCGTCTGAAAGAGTAATTTTTTCTGTGATCGCCTGTGGAATCATTCGTCTTCTTAGTATTTAATTCGTCTAAAGTTAAAGCCGTTTGCTTTAACTGCATTATATAAAGATAAATATCTTATTTTAATTTATAACAAAAAAAAAGGCAATTTCTACGTAATTGCCCTTTTATATTGTGTTTAAAATTACTTACGTAATCCTAATTCAGCGATAATCGCACGGTATCTTGTGATATCTTTTTTCTTTAAGTAGTTTAATAACGCTTTACGCTTACCAACTAACATAACTAATGATCTTTCTGTATTAAAATCTTTGTGATTTTTTTTCAAGTGACCAGTTAAGTGGTTAATTCTGTAAGTGAATAATGCGATTTGCCCTTCTGCAGATCCTGTATCTGTTGCAGATTTACCATGCTTTGCGAATAATTCGCTTTTTACTTCTGATGTTAAGTACATGCCAATATTATTTAATAATTATTATGTAATGAGGTGCAAATGTACAACTATTATATGAAATAATAAACTTTGTACAAAAATAAAAGTGACCGATTGGTTAATTCGGTCACTTTTTAAAAATTTGGTTTAGTTTGATTTAGATAGATAATAGAAAGTGATGTTTTAATTTTCTACTAAATCAGATAGGTTTGTTAGTTGTAAAAGACTTGCTTTCACGATTTTTGGTTGGTAGGTTAAAAGTCGGCTTAGTTTTTTAATAAGTAATTAATAGGTTGGTTAATAATTATTAAAAATAGGTTTGGGTAGGTAAGATTAATCTTCTATAATTCGTATTTTTTTATTCGTGATAACTTTTATCGGATACACAATTTTTTCATTTTCTGTTTGTATTGTCATACATATATTATTAATTGCAATTATCACGCCTTTTGTCTCATCTTCTATGATTACTTTTTGTCCAATTTCAAAATTCCTATTTGTGTAAAACGACAATAATAATCTATAAATAATATCTTTAGAACCTAATCCAAATGCAATTGCCAATGTCAAAAATATTGATCCTAAAATTAATGACAGATTATTTGTAATTAGCTCTGTATTAACACCTGCTTGATTTAATGAAGTAATTATCGTAAAAATAAGGATGATATAAAAAATGATATTACTAATAATATTTGCTCCGTTTAAATCAATTGATTTAATTAAACTTCTTAAAAAAGTTTTGATATAGTTAGCCAAATAAAATCCTCCAGCAAATATTAACACTGCACTAAAAAATTGTGGCAGATAATCTACAATTCTTCCTATTTGGTTAGAAACGACTGTTAATCCAAAAATATCAGATCCTATAATAATGATTAACAAAATAATAAACAATCGTACAAATTGTAAAATAATCTTAGAAGGATCTATTTCAATAGAGGAGTTTTTCAACGCTTCACTGTTGTTTAAAGCATTTTTTAATTTATCTATCTTAGATAATTTTAATATGTACTTAGTCAATATTAGAATCAATCTTAGCAAGATATATGACAGGATAATGAATATAATACCTCCTACAACTTTAGGAAAAACGAGTACCATTTCTTGATATAAACTTTCTAACAAGCTAAAATTTAAACCTATATTCATATAATCTATTTATAGTTAACCTTCTTTATCTTTTTTGTTCGGTTTGTTAGTTGATTTTTTTCCGATTCCGAAGAAATTTCCAATTGTGCTTGGATATTTTACTGAAACCAAATCGGCTACCTCCAACGATAATTTTATTAAAGCAACATCATCCATAACTTTTTGTTTTATTGTTTCTGGAAGCTTTTCATTGGCTAGTATAGTCTTAAAAGGATTTTCCATTTTACAAAGCGTTATAAATTTTTAGTAAACGATTTTTTGCTCTATTCAATCTCATCTTAGTTGCACTTTCACCAATCTCTAAAGTTTCTGAAATTTCTTTGATTGAAAATTCATCTTGATATTTCATGAGTAATATAGATTTCTCTTCGACATCCAACTCCTTTAGGGACTGCGTTAGTTTTTCGATTTTTAATTCAAAAATTTCTTTGTCATCAATAATTTCATCATTATAGTTATCAACCAAATCATCCGTTACCGAATAATTTTTTCTTTCTTCTTTTATCTTTCGTTGCACATGATTGACACAAAAATTATATGTAAAAGAATATAACCAAGTAGAGAATTTAGATTTTGATTGATATGTTTTCAGTTTTACAAACAACTTTACAAATATATCGTGCGTCATATCTTGTGCCTCAGCTTGATCCTCTACAAAACTCAAACATTTATTATATACCGTATGTGCATACCTATCATACAATATACCGAACAAATGCTGATTTTTTGTTTCGACAATCTTATACACCAAAATGTCATCTGCAATATTTTCTATAGAATCTTTTGACATTTTAACTGCTTACATTTAATATGACACACCTATTCTTATTTGGTCACTCATTTTTTTAGCTTTTTTTATCAAAAAAAATTAAATAATTTTAATTTAATCGAATATCTATTTAAAATACAATAATATACAAAAAAAAACCGACAAATAAAAATTTATCGGTTTTTTATGAATAATAATTAATTACGAATTATTTCTCCAAAACATCTAAGACATCTTGAAAACCTCCTCCATTAAAAATTTCGTCTACACCTTGCGCTTGCAAATATTGTGCAGCTTGACCTGAACGGTTACCGCTTCTACAAAAAACTACTATAGGTCTTGACATTGCTTTAAATTCCTCTACTCTTGTAGGAACTTCTCCTAATGGAATATTGATTGCATTTGGAACAAATCCATCTGTATCCAATTCAAAAGGCTCACGAACATCCACTAATGTTACATTAGCATTGTTTATTGCTTCAACTGTTGTCATTTTAATAATTCTATTTTTATTTTTTATCCAATCAATAATTTTGCCAAGCATCTTACCAAATTCTAATACGGTCTTTTGGTGCTTTGTACAATTTATCTCCTGGTTTTGTTTTAAACGCATCGTGGAACGCATCAATATTAACGATTGGTCCAAAAGAACGGTAATATCCAGGAGAATGTGGATCTGTTTTCACTTGATTTACTAAAGCTTCGTCAGTCGCTTTTGTTCTCCAAATAGTTGCCCAAGATAAGAAGAAACGTTGTTGCGGAGTATATCCATCTATGTTTCCGTAAGTTCCTTTATCTTTTAAATACATTTGCAAAGCATCAAAAGCAACAGAAGCTCCTCCTAAATCTCCAATATTTTCTCCAGATGTAAAAATTCCATTTACATGTGTTCCTGCTACTGGTTCGTAAGCATCATATTGTCTTGCTAAAGCACCTGTTGCTGCTTTAAATTTTTCTTCATCTTGAGGTGTCCACCAGTTCACTAAATTTCCATCTCCGTCAAATTTAGCTCCCGAATCATCAAATCCATGAGAAATTTCGTGACCAATAACTGCTCCAATTCCTCCAAAGTTTACAGCTGCATCTGCTCTATAATCATAGAATGGTGCTTGTAAAATTGCTGCTGGGAATACAATTTCGTTATTTGTTGGATTAAAATAAGCATTAACTGTTTGTGGAGACATTCCCCAACGTGTTTTATCTACTGGTTTTCCAAAATCTTTCAAATTATCTTGGAATCTCCATTGACTGTAAGCTAAATTATTTTCAATTAAAGATCCTCCATTTTTAATTGATTTAACTTTAAATCCTGAATAATCTTTCCATTTATCAGGGTAACCAATTTTAACCGTAAATTTATTTAACTTTTCAATTGCTTTTACTTTTGTATCCTTTGACATCCACTCTAAATTATTGATGTGCATATCAAACGATTTAAATAAATAACTAATCAATTCTTGCGCTTTTGCTTTTGCCTCTGGTGGAAAATTATCTTTCACATAAATTTGTCCTAATAACTCACCAACTGTTCCATTTACATAAGCCAAACCTCTTTTATCTAAAGCTCTTTGTTCTTTTTGACCAGATAATTTTTTACCATAGAAGTCAAAATTAATTTTTTCTAATTCAGTTGTAGAAGAATTAGAAAAAGAATCAATCAATTTGAATTTCAAATAATCTTTGATGATTGGTAAATTCTCTTGATTTATGATTTTATCTAAATTTTTGTAATAATCTAATTCACGGATGATTACTTTGTCAGGATTAATTCCGAAAGACTTTACAAACTTCACTACATCAACATTCTTAGAAAAAGCTCCTGCTTCCGATAATGTTACTAAATTATAAGATTTATTTGGATCACGGCTTTCTTCAACAGTTTTGATATATTTTGCCATCATTTTCTCGAAAGCAACAATTTTTGGTCCTTTTAAATCACGAGTTTTAGATCCTGTAAAAGGAAAAACTTGATCGATATATTGATTTAAGTTAGCTAAAGTTTCAGTATTTTTGGCATCCTCTTTTTGGTAATATGTTTTACCTAAAGTTAATCCAACACTTCCTAAATAAACAGCATTTTGCGTACTATTTTTCATATCAGTATAAACAGAAACACCATAAAATGGATTCTCTCCAATTGGAGTAACTTCTGTTAAATACGCTTGTAAATCTGTCAAATTTTTGATTGCATCAATTTGCTTAAAATATTTCTGAATTGGAGCAATTCCTGTTTTATTTCTAGCTTCCATGTTTGTGTAAGCTGAGTATAAGTCAGAAATTTTTTGTTCATTAGAATCTTGAGCATATTTATTATTCAATAAATCTTTTACCAATTTCAAAGAAACCTTATCTGTATTCTCTCTCAATTCATCGAAACTTCCCCATCTTGCTCTATCAGATGGAATTTCTGTAATTTTCATCCAATTACCATTTACATAATTATATAAATCATCTTGTGGACGAACAGACTTATCCATATAATTTGGATTAAAAGCCTGATATGATTCTTGCGCAATTGCTAAAACAGAAGTACATGCAAATGCAGCAACAAATAGTTGTTTTTTCATATTTCTACTAAGTATTTTTGATATGATATGTCGAAATTAATACGACCTTTGTTACAAATTTACTAAATAAAGTATTAATTATTCGTGCAATTTTTGACACTTTTGAAGAGGAAGATTAACATTTTTAAAACTTTCAAACCAAAACTCTTTATCATTTAAGATATTGTAAAAAGCTTATTAAAACAGAAAATTTTTCTATATATATCATTCCATATTTATATATTTAGCAAAAAACAATCGATTTCATTATTAATATCTAAATATTATTTTGTTATATCCATATTCAATAGAAAATCTTTAAATTTGGGACCAAACAAAGTAACTTTTTAAGATGGAAACCGATACGATTTTGATCACCGGCGCTTTAGGACAAATTGGTTCTGAATTGGCTGAGAAATTAAAAACCATTCATGGAAAAAATAATGTAATTATTTCTGATATACGTGATCCTAAAGATGTTGATTACGACGGGATTTACGAAGTAATTGATGTAATGGATGCTGATCGAATAAAAGAAGTCATTGCAAAACACAATATTAAAACTGTTTATCATTTAGCGGCTCTACTTTCTGGTACAGCTGAAAAAAATCCAATGTTTGGTTGGAAATTAAACATGGACACTTTACTTACTTTCCTTGAATTAGCGAAAGATAAAGTAATCGATAAAATCTTTTGGCCTTCTTCTATTGGCGTTTTTGGTCCAGATACACCAAAAGACAATACACCACAAAATACAATTCAAACTCCTTCTACAGTTTATGGCATTTCCAAATTGTCAGGAGAATATTGGTGCAAATGGTACCAACAAAATCATAATGTAGACGTTCGTTCTGTTCGCTTTCCTGGTCTTATTTCTTGGAAAACTCCTGCTGGAGGTGGAACTACAGATTATGCAGTTGATATTTATTACAAAGCAATTGAAGATGGAAAATATACTTCTTTCTTGAAAGAAGGAACTTATTTACCAATGTTGTATATGGATGATGCAATAAATGCCATTATTGAATTAATGTCTGCTGATCCAAAACAATTAGGTGAATTTAAATCTTATAATTTAGGAGGTTTAAGCTTCGCACCAGAACATTTAGCAGCAGAAATCAAAAAACATATTCCAAATTTCACAATCGATTATGCGCCAGATTTCCGTCAAGCTATTGCAGATTCTTGGCCGTCTTCTATCGATGATTCTGTTGCAAAAGCAGATTGGGGATTTGAACCAAAATTTGATATCGATAAAATGACAACTACAATGTTAGACAATTTGAAAATAAAATTAGGTAAAGCTTAATTTTTTCTTACAATACAATATTTTAGGAATGCTCTTTGATAATTTTTGGTTAAAAAACCACAAAATATGTCAGGAGCATTTTCTAATTTAAAAAATATCGTCCATCTACTAAAATCTGTTAATTTAGAGCAATTAAATAAAATTTCTCAAAAAGTAGATTTACCTCTTTTAATGGAAAACTTTTCTAAACTTGATGATAAACAACTTCAAGGAATGATGAAAATGTTAAATCCAAATAAAAAACACAAAGAACTTCCTCCAATTGATGGTGATTTCTACGATGTTTTTCACACTTTAACTCCAGAACAGCGTGAATTACAATTAAAAGTAAGAGCTTTTATGGAAAAAGAAGTTAAACCAATTGTTAATGATTATTGGCTTCGCGATCAATTTCCTTTTGAATTAATTCCAAAATTTAAAGAACTCAACATTTGTGGCGTCACTTATGATGGTTATGGTTGTCCAAATTTACCTTTTATTATGGAAGGCGTTTTGGCTATGGAAATGGCTCGTGTAGATGCTTCGATTGCAACTTTTTTTGGCGTACAATCTGGTTTGTCTATGGGATCAATTTATATGTGTGGATCGGAAGAACAAAAAGCAAAATGGTTACCACAAATGCAAAAATTTGATAAAGTTGGAGCTTTTGGATTAACTGAACCCGAAGTTGGTTCTGGTGCGGCAGGAGGTTTAACAACAACGTGTAAAAAAACAGAAGAAGGTTGGATTTTAAACGGTCAAAAGAAATGGATTGGAAATGCGACTTTTGCAGATTTAGTGATTATTTGGGCAAGGGATTTAGATGATGGTGAAGTAAAAGGTTTTATTGTCGAGAATAATAATCCTGGCTTTTCTGTAGAAAAAATTAAAGGAAAAATGGCTTTACGAATTGTTCAGAATGGCTTGATTACTCTGAAAGATTGTTTAATTACAGAAGAAAATCGTTTACAAAATGCTAATTCATTTAAAGACACGGCAAAAGTATTGCGAATGACGAGAGCTGGAGTTGCTTGGATGGCAACTGGATGCGCTCGTGGAGCATATGAAAGCGCTTTGGATTACACTCGAAATCGAAAACAATTTGGAAAACCAATTGCTTCTTTTCAAATGATACAAGGACATTTGGTAGAAATGTTATCTAATTTAACAGCAATGCAAACTTTAGTTTTTCGCTTATCTGAAATGCAAGACGAGGGAATTTTACTAGACGAACACGCATCTTTAGCTAAAGTTTTTTGTACAATGAGAACACGCGATGTCGTTTCACGAGCACGAGAAGTAATGGGCGGAAATGGAATATTATTAGAGCATGACGTCGCTCGTTTTGTTGCCGACTCCGAAGCCATTTACAGCTACGAAGGCACAAAAGAAATCAATTCGCTTATTGTAGGTCGATCTATCACAGGATTTAGCGCGTTTGTATAAATAAAATTTAAAAATCCCAATAAATTAATTTATTGGGATTTTTTATCTACTTTTTGTTCTCCAAAAAAGTTTCAAAAGCTTTTTCGAATTCTTCTAATGTGATTAAATGTGTCATTTCAGCATCAAAAATCTGTTCGATATTTCCGTTTTGTTTTTGAAGATTTTCTACAAATTCAATCTGAAATTTTGGTTCGATCACATCATCTTTTAATCCTGTAAAAATTAAATTTGATTTTGTTGGAACTCCTTTTAATAATTGTTCTGGCAAAAAAGGTTTTAAACGTTCTACCGCTATTACAGCAGGATTAAACATCAAAACTGGAACATTTAACAATAATCCCAAATAATAACTTATCATTCCGCCTAAACTTGTCCCTGCAATAAATTCGATTGGTTCCTTTGTAAAATGTTCAATCAAATCTTGAATCAAAGTTGGAGCATTATCGTAATCAATTGATGGTGCATAACATTCTCCCAAAGAATCTAAATATTCTCTCTTTTCATCTGTTACAAAACCTTGGTAGCCGTGTAAGTATGCAAATTTCATTTGTTTAAAATTTTAATAATTTGATACTGAAAACTTTCAGTAGTTAATGTAAAAATACTAAAAAACCCTTTCAGAAAATTTCAGAAAGGGTTAAAGTTATATAAAAAAATCTTTTTAGTTTACTGATTCAGTTTCCTCTACAGATTCTTCTTTTTGAGTATTTGGTAATTCTCCTTTGAACAAGAACGAAATAATTTCTTTGTTCACTGTGTCTAACATTCTTTGGAAGATATGGAAAGACTCTTGTTTGTAAACAACCAATGGATCTTTTTGTTCGTAAACCGCATTTTGAGACGTTTTACGTAAGTCATCAACATCACGTAAATGCTCTTTCCAGTTATCATCAATCAAACTTAATACAACTGATTTTTCGAAATCTTTTATTAAAGTTTTACCTTGAGATTCGTATGCTTCTTTCAAATCACAAACAACTGTCATTTGACGAATTCCGTCTGTAAATGGTACTTGAATACGAGAGAACATATGTCCTTGATTCTCGAAAACATTCGAAATTACTGGGAAAGCTGTTTCTGCAACATATTTCATACGTGCTTTGTAATCTTCAATTGCTGCGTCGTACGTAATATTTGTTAAATCTTTGATTGATTTAGATCTAAATTCATCTTCAGTAACAGGAGTTCCCATTGTAAAGAATTTAATTAAATCTAATTCATATTGATCAAAATCTTCGAAATCTTTGTTAGATTTTACAACAGAAGCCGCAACATCATAAATCATATTTGCAATATCAACTTCCAAACGATCTCCGAACAATGCATTGTGACGACGTTTGTAAATTACTTCACGTTGTTTATTCATTACATCATCATACTCTAACAAACGTTTACGAATACCGAAGTTATTTTCTTCTACTTTTTTCTGTGCACGCTCGATAGATTTTGTAATCATAGAATGTTCAATCACATCACCATCTTTGTGTCCCATACGGTCCATTAATTTTGCAATTCTTTCTGAACCGAATAAACGCATTAATGAATCTTCTAATGAAACGAAGAATTGAGATGATCCTGGATCTCCTTGACGACCAGCACGACCACGTAACTGACGGTCTACACGACGAGAATCGTGACGTTCAGTACCAATAATTGCTAAACCTCCAGATTCTTTTACTTCTTTCGTTAATTTAATATCGGTACCACGACCAGCCATATTCGTTGCAATTGTTACAGCTCCTGGTTTACCAGCTTCTGTTACAATATCAGCCTCGCTTTTGTGTAATTTTGCATTTAAAACATTGTGATTAATTCCACGTAATTTTAATGCTTTTGATAATAACTCAGAAATCTCAACATTAGTTGTTCCAACTAAAACTGGACGTTTGTCATCTTGAGATAAACGAACAATTTCCTCGATTACTGCTTTATATTTTTCACGATTTGTTTTGAAAACAATATCGTTTTTATCGTTACGTAAAATTGGGCGGTTTGTTGGAATAGAAACAACATCTAATTTGTAAATTTCCCAGAACTCACCTGCCTCAGTTTCCGCTGTACCAGTCATACCTCCTAACTTATTGTACATACGGAAATAGTTTTGTAATGTAATTGTCGCAAACGTTTGTGTAGCTGCTTCAATTTTTACATTCTCTTTCGCTTCAATTGCTTGGTGCAATCCATCCGAATAACGACGACCATCCATAATACGACCTGTCGATTCGTCAACGATTTTTACTTCACCTTCAACCACAACATACTCGATATCTTTTTCGAATAATGTATATGCTTTTAACAATTGGCTTAAAGTATGGATACGCTCAGATTTGATTGAGAAATCACGGAAAAATTCTTCTTTCATTTGAAGAATTTCTTCTTTAGTTTTTCCTGAATTTTCAATTGCTCCAATATTTGTCGAAACATCTGGTAAAATGAAGAAATTCTCATCTTCCATTCCTTTAGACAAATACTCGATTCCTTTATCTGTTAAATCTGATTGATTTTGTTTTTCATCAATAACAAAGTATAAATGCTCGTCAACTTTTGGCATTTCACGGTTATTATCCTGAATAAAATGCGCTTCTGTTTTTTGTAATTGAGCACGAATACCATCTTGAGATAAGAATTTGATTAATGGTTTGTATTTTGGTAAACCACGGTAAACTTGGTATAATTTGAAACCACCTTCTTTTAAATCTCCTTGTTTGAATAATGTTTTTGCTTCGTTTAATGTTTTTCCTAACATCTCACGTTGCATTTGATATAAACGATCAATTTTTGGTCTTAATACATCAAATTCGTGACGATCTCCTTGTGGAACTGGACCAGAAATAATCAATGGTGTACGAGCATCATCAATTAAAACTGAATCGACCTCATCGACAATCGCAAAATTTAATTCACGTTGTACCAAAGCATCTGGTGTATTTGCCATATTGTCACGTAAATAGTCGAAACCAAATTCGTTATTTGTTCCATAAACAATATCAGATGCATACGCATCGCGACGACCTGGAGAGTTTGGTTGGTGATTATCGATACAATCTACTGATAAACCATGAAAAGAGAAAATTGGACGCATCCACGCCATATCACGTTTTGCCAAGTAATCATTCACCGTTACTAAGTGAACTCCACGACCAGTTAGTGCATTTAAGTAAATAGGTAAAGTTGCAACCAACGTTTTACCTTCCCCTGTTTGCATCTCCGCAATACGACCTAAGTGTAAAGCGGTACCTCCAATAAACTGAACATCGTAATGAGACATATCCCATGTTACTTGACGACCTGCTGCATCCCAAGAGTTTTTCCAGATTGCAGTATTATCATCTTTAAGAGAAACGAAATCGTGTCCACGATTTACCAAAACTTTATCAAACTCAGAAGCTGTAACTTCTAACGTTTCGTTTTCAGTAAAACGTTTCCCTGTTTCGCGCATTACAGCAAAAGCTTCTGGTAAGATTTCTAATAAAATCTTCTCTTCTACTTCGTATGCTTCTTTATTGATTTTATCAATTTTAGCGTATAAATCTTCTTTTACACCAAAATCTTCTGTTTCCTCAACTTGTTTTTTTAACTCTTCAATTTGAGTTTTGAAATCTTTAGTCGCATCAGCTAATTTAGCTTTAAACTCTAAAGTTTGCCCTCTTAATTCATCAATTGATAATGAACTAAGCTTTTGACCAGCTTCATTCGCTAAGTCAACATATTTTCGTAATTCTTTTACATCTTTGGCATTCTTATCACCTAAGAAACCTTGTAAAATTTTGTTTAAAATATTCATATTTTTCTGCGTTCTTCGTCAAAATTAGCCACAATATATTTGAGACTAATTAAGATGCAAATATACGTTAACTATGTTAGTTATAGATTATAGAATCGAAAAAAGCCCCAATTTGGGCTTTTTTATTTTTAATATTCGTCCTCGTTCCAAAGGAAATCGTCGTCCGTTGGATAGTCAGCCCAAATTTCTTCAATGCTTTCGTAAGAATCTCCTTCATCCTCAATAGATTGTAAGTTTTCTACAACTTCCAAAGGTGCACCAGTACGAATTGCGTAATCAATTAATTCATCTTTTGTTGCTGGCCAAGGTGCATCACTTAAATAAGATGCTAATTCTAAAGTCCAATACATAGCTTATATTTTTTATTATTAGTAGAGACAATTAAACTCTAATTTATTTTCTAAAATTTGATTTTTTGCAAATCAAATAATCTGCCAAAGTCAAACTGTCAGTATTTATGTTAAAATTAAATTTTTTCGTTCTCTATATTTATTTAATTTTATGCCTAAATATAACGAAAATGGACACGAATATAACAAAATTATTTGCAATAAAATATCCAATTATTCAAGGTGGTATGATTTGGAATAGTGGTTGGCGATTAGCGTCAGCTGTAAGTAATGCTGGAGGACTAGGTTTAATAGGTGCTGGAAGCATGTATCCTGATGTTTTACGCGAGCATATAAAGAAGTGTAAAGCTGCTACAAATCATTCTTTTGGCGTTAATGTTCCAATGCTTTATCCGAATATTGAAGAAATTATGCAAATTATTGTGGAGGAAGGTGTAAAAGTTGTTTTTACTTCTGCCGGAAATCCAAAAACGTGGACAGAAACTTTAAAAAAAGAAGGAATAACTGTTGCACATGTTGTCAGTAGTGCCAAATTTGCATTAAAATCTCAAGATGCAGGAGTGGATGCTGTCGTGGCAGAAGGTTTTGAAGCTGGCGGACATAATGGCAGAGAAGAAACCACTACACTTTGTCTTATTCCGAATGTGAAACGTCAAATCGATATTCCATTAATTGCTGCTGGAGGAATTGGAACAGGTTCTCAAATTTTAGCAGCATTTGCATTAGGTGCAGATGGAGTACAAATTGGTTCTCGTTTTGCTGCAACTCAGGAATCTTCTGCTAATCAAGCTTTCAAAGATGTGATTGTAAATGCGCAAGAAGGTGACACGCAACTTACATTGAAAGAATTGGCTCCTGTTCGATTGATTAAAAATGAGTTTTATAATCAAGTTCAAGAAAAATATCAACAAGGCACAACCGCAGAAGATTTGAAAGAACTTTTGGGTAGAGGACGTTCTAAGAAAGGAATGTTTGAAGGCGATTTGGTAAATGGAGAATTAGAAATTGGTCAAGTTTCGTCATTAATCGATTCTATTCCGACAGTTGCAGAAGTTTTCGACGATTTATTAGTAGATTATCAAGTTGCAAAAGATAAATTAATTCGATTATAATCATCGTTCAGTTTTAAACACTATAAAAAAGCTGTCAAAAATTTTTGACAGCTTTTCGTTTTATAATCTTCCTTGTTCTTTTAATTTCCAATAACGCATTAGTCCATTAACAGACATCCAGCATGGATTGGCATATTCATACACCTGAATTTGATCTTCTGTTAAACCTAAGTCTTTATAGTTTTTTGTGACATAATCGACAAAAACAGGGACAATTTCTTCGGTCGGAATTTTATCATCATACATCGGTTTGATATAATTTGACCAATCATCTAAAGCTTTTTCTAATTGATCAAAATGATTTTCTAAATCTTCGTGATAACCATAATGCGTCGGATAAATTCCTTTTGCATTAATTTTTCTCAATTTAGCAATCGATTCTTTCCACAATTCAATATTAATATCTGGCGGCGGACAAGGAGGCGAAACAGGTCCATTTTCTATCTTCACCCCCGCTACATCACCTGTAAAAATAACATCGTCCAACACATAAGCATTGTGATGAACAGCATGTCCAGGCGTATAAACAGTCTGAAAAACAGCATCACCAAACTCCACACTTTGTCCATCTGCCAAACCAACCAAATATTCTTCGTCAATTGGTTTCATTTCTCCCCACAAACGATCCATATCGTCACCATAAATCATTTTTGCAGATTCCCACAATTTCTCAGGATTTTTCAGATGCGGTAAACCAATCGGATTTAAAAAAATTGTTGCGCCATGTTCTGTAAATTTCCATGCAGCACCAGCGTGATCAAAATGAATATGTGTAATTAATATGTTTTCAATATCGATTACCCGCCAACCTAAAGCTTCTATTCCTGTTTTCAGATTTTCGAAAGTGGAGTATGGGCCCGGATCGACTAAAACCGGTCCCTGTTCTGTTTCGATTAAATAAGTTGCGATAGCTTCCTTTTCATTTTGAAAATTCAGGTCTATTGTATGTATTTTTGGCATGCTATAATATTTCTTCTATGGTATATTTTATTCCATTAAATTCTATTTTATCGCCGGCTCGTTTTCCAACCAACGCTTCAAAAATAGGTGCTTGTGTACTAATTCCTACAAACTTTTTATTTTCCCATTCGAAATCTTTGAAAGATAAACCAATGACAAAATTAACTTTGTCAGTCAAAACAACATTTCCTTCCGTTATTTCATCAATCAACTCAGGGCGAAGTACTCTGAAGTTATTTAAATCTTCTGTTGCTTGATTAATTCTTATTTGTAAATTTCTGGCGGAATCTGTCGACTGACTTTGTTGTGCAAAATCATCAAGCTCTAAACTCGATTCTTCATCTAAATCAGCACTTTCAGTATAAATTCGCTCCGATTCTTTTAAGGCGTTTATTTCATCTTGTTTAAGTTGAATAAGATGCTGAATGACATCTTTTCTGATATGTTTTTTATTCATTTTTGTAGTTTTAAGTTTAGATAAACTTACAAAAAATAAAAAACTCCTGAACTATTCATTCAAGAGTTTTTTACTACTATATTTAATTATCCTGATGTTATTGAGCGAAGCTATAGCGTGCACCTCCCGGACTGAAAATAGATAACATTCTACTTTTTTGTCCTTCAGAGAACATATATAATCCTCTATCGTCACTATAATCCATATAATTCATGGTCATTTCGACAGGAGATCCTGAACATGTACTATAATGAGGGTATGCAGGGACACCATAGTTTGGTGCATTATGATAAGGCGTATCGTTCACATAATCTGTTAGACATCCACCACCATCTCCCCAAATGTGACGTAAATTCATCCAGTGCCCAACTTCATGAGTAGCTGTTCTCCCTAAATTGAACGGGTAAGTTGCTGTTCCTGTATTTCCAAAATATCTTGAATCAATTACCACTCCGTCTGTTGCAGAACTACCCCCGGGAAATTGTGCATAACCCAGAATACCACTTCCGATTGTACAAACCCATAAATTAAGTTTTGTTGTAGGGGAAGTTGGCAGAATTCCTGTACTTTTCTTCATGGCATCATTTGTTCCCCAAGAAGTTTTTGTTGTTTGTTTTCTGTTCACCGTTTCTAATTCAAATTTAATCCCAACATTTGCTTTTACATTTGAAAACAAAGCGGGTACCTGTGAAAAATCAGCATTCTGTGCATTGAAATCTTTATTTAAAACATCAATTTGAGATTGAATCTGAGCTAAAGAAATATTTTCAGCGGCCGTTTTATACAAAACATTTACAACAACAGGGATAACAATAGTTCCATTGACTAGTTTTCCTTGCATTTTTTCAAAGTTTTGGGCATGGGCTTCAATATCTGCCATTTTTGAGGCCAGATTAGGATTTTCTGATAGCTGTAATTTTAAAACTTCATCAGAAGCGCACGTTCGACTTGCAACTTTTTGATTAGCAGATTCTGCTTGAGGATCCATTTCGTTTTTAGTGTCATCACTACAAGCTGTGAATACAGCAAGTGTAGCTAATGTAAAGATAAGTTTGTTCATATTATTGTTATTTAATTAGTGTTATTTAATTAGTGTCTACTAAAAATACAATAATATTTATTAAAAACATGAATAAAATCATATTTTAACAATAGAAACAATTACAGGTACATAATAGTTTGCAAGAATGGAAGTTAAATTGAAAAAATATCACATCTGATTTTATGGAAGAATTTCATTGATTTCATCCTCCAGTTCATATTTGGTCATGGCTTGATCATGAAAAACAACTTTTTCTCCTTTATTGTAAATAATTGTAACAGGAATATTTCCACCCCACTTGGAATCGAAAGAAGGAATCCATTCATTCATCCGCTTGGTGTCATCCAGTAAAACAACTTCTGTATTGATGTGATAATCTGTTATAAATTTCTTTACTTTATCCAATACTTTTGGTCGATCCAAAGATACCAACAGCATTTTGAAATTGGGATTGTCTTTGTATTTTTCATTAATTTCCATAAATGCAGGAATTTCTTCAACGCAAGGAGCACACCATGTTGCCCAAAAATTAACGACAACAACTTGATCTTTATAAGTTGTGATTTTTTCGTGTAAAGCTTCATATTTTACAGTTTCCACAGATTGTGCATTTACAGTAGAAAAAGCCAAAATTCCCATTAAACCAAGGAAAGAAAATAGTTTCATATTTACTTTTTAAAAATATTTGTTCAAATGTAATAGAACAAGAATCAATCCAAGCTATTTTTCTCGAAATTTTGTTGAATAGAATATTAAACCGATTTTTGTAAAAAAATAATCAATTTGTTTTCAAAAGAAGATGCTTATCGCATAAAAAAGGATTTTTGGATTTCGTATGGAACGTATATGAAATTGCAGATGAATGCCGAAGGAACGCGTATTAATTGGATAAATTACAAAACGGATATAAAAGGTGTTTATTTTAGAACGGATGTCGAACGCAAGTTTGCAGAGGTTTCGATTGAAATTTCGCATCCAGATCCGTCAGTTCAACTGATGATCTATGAACAGTTTGAGGAATATGAAAATGTTTTGGAAAATTATCTTGGCGAAAAATGGATTTGGACAAAAGAAGATTATGACGAAGACGGAAAAATGATTTCGACAATAAAAATACGTTTAGAAAACATTAGTATTTTTAGAGAAACCGATTGGCCGCAAATTATTCCGTTCCTAAAAGATCGAATGATTAATTTGGATGAATTTTGGTGCGATCACAAAGATAGTTTTGAGATTTTTAAAGAATTATAAAGCAAAAGAAGCTCAATATTGAGCTTCTTTTTTATTTCATTTTAAGCAATTTCGCACGTAAAATTCTCGATTTCTAACAATTCATTCGTTTCTTCCAAAACTTCGTTTCGTTGTTCTTGAGACAAATTTAATGAATCTAAAAACTTATTATTTTGTTTTAAATCTTTCACCAAAATACATTCTTTTGACAAAAGAACTTTTTCTTGCTCTGGCGTCAAAGTCGTTAAACATGTAATTGGATACAAAGCCGCATTATCAACCAAATATTTGATACTATTTGTTTCTGGATAATCCCAAGAAATTAATCCAATTCCATAATAATTTGCAAAATCTATACTATCAGTTGTCAAATAAGCATTTGTTACCAAGAAACCTTTTGTTGGTTTCATATCTCGTCCAAAAAAATGATACGTATGACCTTCTACATCTTTCATTCGTGATAAAAAATACATCGGTGTTGTCACCGAAATTTTGGCATCTTCGTCATTTCTAAATTTACATTCACAGAAAAGTAACTGATCACCTTTAGAAGCCACCACATCTATTTCGTGCGTTACCGCATTTCCTTGTACAATTTCTGAATGCAAAGATTGATATCCTGCCGCTTGCATCACTTTTCCAATCCACTTTTCGAAATAGTATCCTTCTGGTCCCAAATCTCGCAAAGCTCTTTTCAAGCTATAACGCGCCGCATACGAATTTCTATAATTTTTGAGATGGGCAAAAGCAATTTTATACAATTCTCTTGTCGGAATACCCTCGTAAAGATCTTTCGAAACTAATTCGAAAACTTCTTCAACTTCCTCTTTTTTTGCGCCAGATTTCGTTAATGAACGTTTTAAAGCTTTTGGATTATATGGAATTAACTCACCTGAGTTTTTCTTTACTAACATATTTTAAGGTTGAATTTTATTCTTAACGAATTTAAATAATTCTGATTAAAAATCCTTAAAAGTTTAAATTCTAAATATAAGGTTATCTTTGCAAAGCTTTAAAATCAACATATGAAATTAGAAACATTTTTACAAGAAAGAAGTGGCAACCAATGTGAGTTGACAGGATTTACAGAAGATTTAGCTATTTATGAAGTGAATCCTGATGCAAGTAGTAATCCAGACAGAAATGTCTATATAACTCAAAAATGTATTAATCAGATTGAAAAAAGAGAAGAATTGGATGCATCTTTTTGGGAATCATTCTTACTTTCTTCTATGTGGAGTGAGGTTCCTTCTGTACAAGTGCTTTCTTGGAGAATATTGAATCGCTTTAGAAACGAGTCTTGGGCTGCTGATGCTTTAGACATGATGTATTTAGATGACGAAAATATGGAGTGGGCAAAAGCTTCTGGAGATCATGAAGGAGATGGGAGTGTTGATTTGCACAAAGATAGCAACGGGAATATTTTGGTGAATGGAGATACGGTGACATTGATTAAAGATTTGGATGTAAAAGGTTCTTCTATCAATGCAAAAATTGGAACTGCTGTTCGAAACATTCGTTTAGTTCATGATAATACCGAACAAATTGAAGGAAAAGTTGACGGACAATTAATCGTTATTTTAACGAAATTCGTGAAGAAACAAGCATAAAAAAATCCACTCAGTTGAGTGGATTTTTTGTTTTTATCTAAAATTTACTTTTCTATTTCTTTCAAGTTCTCCATTTTCTTTGTTGCAAGAAAACCTTTGATATCTTCGAAATGTTCTTTGACACGTTTATTTCCAAATTCGAAAACTTTTTCTACCAATCCATCTAGGAAATCACGATCGTGAGAAACTAAAATTACTGTTCCTTCAAATTCTTTCAACGCATCTTTGATAATATCCTTTGTTTTCATATCCAAGTGATTTGTTGGCTCATCTAAAATCAAGACATTATAAGGTTCTAACAACAATTTTACCATTGCCAAACGTGTTTTTTCTCCTCCAGAAAGCACTTTTACTTTCTTATCGATATCATCACCTTTGAACATGAATGCACCCAAAATATTTTTAATTTGTGTTCTGATATCACCTTCTGCAATGCGATCTACAGTTTCGAAAATAGTTAAATCTTCATCTAATAAAGCGGCTTGATTTTGAGCAAAATATCCGATTTGTGCATTATGACCAATTTCTAATTTTCCTTCGAAATCAATTTCATTCATAATCGCTTTAATCATTGTTGATTTTCCTTCACCATTTTTCCCAACCAACGCCACTTTTTGTCCTCGTTCGATGACCATATTTGCATCCTTAAACACAATATGATCACCATACGATTTATCTAAATTTTCGACTACAACAGGATATTGCCCAGAACGTGCAGCCGCAGGAAATTTCAATTTCAAAGCTGAAGTATCAACCTCATCAACCTCAATAATATCTAACTTTTCTAACATACGAACTCGTGATTGCACTTGTTCTGTTTTAGAAAAAGTCCCGCGAAAACGTTCGATAAATAATTTATTTTCGGCTATGAATTTTTGTTGCTCATCATAAGCTTTTTGCTGATGAATTCTACGATCTTGACGCAACACTAAATAATCAGAATATTTTGCTTTGTAATCATAAATTCGTCCCATTGTAACTTCAATAGTGCGATTTGTAATATTATCGACAAACGTGCGGTCGTGCGAAATCACCATAACAGCTTTGGCTTGATTTTTCAAGAAATCCTCTAACCATTGAATTGATTCGATATCCAAGTGGTTTGTAGGCTCATCTAATAAAATCAAATCTGGTTTACGCAAAAGAATTTTAGCCAATTCGATTCGCATACGCCAACCTCCCGAAAACTCAGAAGTTGATCGATCCAAATCTTCTTGCGCAAATCCCATTCCTTTCAAAACCTTTTCCACTTCGGCTTCGTAATTTACTTCTTCTATCGAATAAAATTTTTCACTGACTTCCGAAACGCGCTCGATTAGCTTCATATAATCATCACTTTCGTAATCAGTTCGTACAGTTAATTGCTCATTTAATTTATCAATTTCATTCTTCATTGATAAATATTCGGCAAAAGCTTTTGACGTTTCTTCGCGAACAGAACAATTATCTTCGGTTAACAAATGTTGTGGCAAATATGCAATTACCGCATCTTTTGGTGCTGAAATATTTCCCAAAGAAGGTTTATTGATTCCTGCAACAATCTTAAGTAAAGTAGATTTTCCTGCACCATTTTTACCCATTAAGGCAATTTTGTCATTTTCGTTTATCACAAAACTAACTCCACTAAACAACGTTGAAGAACCGAATTGAACGGCAATATCATTAACTGTAATCATATATTTTATCGAATAATTGCAGCAAAGATAATCTTTTTCAACCGAGATCAAATCAATAAAAAAGCTTGAGATTATCTCGAGCTTTTATATATTGTAAAGAATTTCTTAAACCGTTAAATCTTCGCCAATTTCTAATAAAATCAATTGAATATGACGTGAAAAGAAAATAGATTTCGCTTCTGCTTTATCAATTTTAATTGGTGGAAATGTATCGTAATGATAACCCAAAACCTTAGTTGCTTGCACATATTCTGCCGCAATAGAAGCACTTTTTGCACCCATCGTAAAGTTATCTCCGATTGGTAAAATTGCTAAATCAAGTTGTCCAATTGTATCTGGAATCAACTTCATTTCGTATGTCAAAGCTGTATCACCAGCGATGTAAACACGTTTTCCTTCACTTTCGATAATGTAACCATTCGGATCTCCTCCATACGTTCCATCAGCAAATGAACTAGAATGAAATGCAATCGTCGATTGAATCGAACCAAAATCAAAACTAAATTTACCGCCCGTATTCATTCCGTGTGCTTTCAAACCTCTTTCCGAATAATAAGAAGCAATTTCTGCATTCGAAATAATCAAAGCGCCTGTACGTTTTGCCAATTCTTCCACATCATACACATGATCTTGATGCGCATGCGTAATGACAATATAATCTGCTTTTAAAGTTTCGAAATCGATGTTTTTTGATAATTCATTTGGTGTAATAAATGGATCAACAACAATGTGTTTGCCATTTGCTTCAATCGCAAGCGAGGCATGTCCTAAGTATTGAATTTTCATTATATATTCTTTTGTGATTAACGAATTAAAGTATCAATAAAATCGAAACCGATTAAGCTATATCCCAACAATACAGCGAAAAATAAAGCTAACATTGCTACTTGTTTCAAAAATGGATCGAAATCTTTTGGATCTTTTACTGCAAAAATTTGACGACGAATGGCGTTTGCAAAAAAGATTAAAATTAAAAAAACAAAGCCAGATAATTTACCTTGTTTAAGTGGTGACATCGTTACATATAATGCGCTTAATGTGAAAGGAATCGTCATTAAAGCCATTTGGTAATATTTACTTTTTTGAAAACCTAATTTTGATGCAACCGTAATTTTATTGTTCTTGACATCATTTTTCACATCTCGCATATTGTTCAAATTTAATACTGCTACACTCCAACATCCCATCGAAGCTGCAGGTAATAAAATTTGCCATTGAAAAACTTTAGAATATAAAAATTCTCCACCTGCAACTGCTAAAATTCCAAAGAATAAAAACACAAAAACATCACCTAAACCAATATATCCGTATGGTTTTTTTCCCATTGTATAAGCCATTGCTGCAAAAATAGACGCAACACCCAAACCAAGAAAAATGTAAATGTATTTCATATCATTTGGATAAAAAGATACATACAACAATGCAGCAACGCAAACTAAGGAAATCGCAACCATAATTCCGATGGCAACTTTCATTTGGTTTTGAGTTATCAATCCAGATGCTACAGCACGCTGTTCTCCTACTCTATTTGCGTCCGTTCCTTTTACTGCATCGCCATAATCGTTCGCGAAATTTGATAAAATTTGGAAAGCCAAAGTTGTTAAAAGTGATAAGAAAAATATATCATTTCGAAAGATTCCTTCTGATTTTGCAATAAATCCAGCCAATAATAATCCACTCAAAGAAAGTGGTAATGTGCGAAGCCTTGCGGCTAATATCCATTTTTTCATACTGAACAAAGATAATGAAGATTTTACTTTTTTTATCATCGAAAATTGAAGTAATATTGCATAGAATTTATCTATTTCAACTACTAAAATGCCTCGTAAAAAGAAAACACAACAATCTATTTTTAATACATTAAAAAAAATCAAACTTTCGACTTATGTGATTAGTCTGCTGATTTTGTGCGTTGTTTATTTTGCATATCGTTATCGCCATGGTATTCATTACTATTTTTCGGTTGTAGAAAAATCGCTGAAAGGTGAAAAATTGGTTGATGATAAAGTTACAAAATTTGATATCCGAAATATTGAGGTGATGGATAAATATTATCTCAAAACTTTTGGTGTTGATGTTTCGCATTATCAAGGAAAAATTGATTGGACGAAAATGCATACGATTTACAATTTGTATCCGATAAATTTTGCTTTTATCCGTTCTACAATGGGAACTTCGTCTATTGATGAGACTTTTGAAGATAATTGGGAAGGTGCAAAAGAAAATAATATTTTGCGTGGTGCTTATCATTTTTATCGTCCAGACGAAAATTCTACTTTACAAGCACAAAATTTTATCGCAAAAGTAAAATTAGAAAATGGTGATTTGCCTCCAGTTTTGGATATTGAAACCTTACCGAAAACTCAATCTATGGATCGTTTGGTGGAAGGAATCAAGAATTGGTGCAAAATTGTTGAAGAGCATTACGATATCAAACCGATTATTTATACGTCGGACAAATATTTCGAAGATTATTTACAAGATCATTTTGATGGTTACATTATTTGGATTGCCAATTACAATTTTTGGGTGCAAGAAATGAAAGGTCATTGGGATTTTTGGCAATTTACCGAAAAAGCAACCATAGATGGCGTAAAACGTTATAAAGTTGATGTGAATATCTACAACGGAACCATTGATGATTTGGAAGGATTGACGCTTTAGAAAATTAATGAATCAATTTTACAGCTCCTTTTTCATCATAAATCAATGTATCTTTTCTTATCATTAAAATAGTATTTTCTTCAATTATAGGGTAAAAATAACAATACTCGCAATCTTCATCAGGTATCATTATACTGTCTGAGTATGATTTATTTTTATTAATTTCTACCTGTTGTGCATTTTGATTA